>CAZBEL010000127.1:0-5087 GCA_964490885.1 uncultured bacterium | reverse complement strand
TCCCATCCAACACTTGAAGCAAAATATTCAGAACGTTGGGATGCGCCTTTTCGATTTCATCAAACAGGATCACGGCATAGGGACGGCGACGAATCTTTTCGGTCAACTGGCCCCCCTCATCATACCCAACGTACCCTGGGGGACTACCGATCAACTTGGCCACAGAATGCTGCTCCATATATTCACTCATGTCGATGCGTACGAGAGCCCGTTCATCATCGAAAAGGGCTTCCGCCAGGGACTTGGCCAATTCGGTCTTCCCAACACCGGTATTACCCATAAATAAGAATGATCCCAGCGGTCGGTTCTGGTCTGTTACACCCATTTTGGACATACGGATGGTGTCTGCCACGCGCTTAAGAGCCTCATCCTGACCCACGACACGCAGCTTTAACTGCTCCTCTAAATGAAGCAATTTCTCCATTTCACCCGATAGCATTCGCGTGACGGGAATCCCGGTCCACTTGGATACAATTTCGGCAATGTCCTCGGGTTCCACTTCCAGTTTTAGGAATTGGTTATTTTCTACGGACTTATTCAGCTTCTCGATCTCCTGCTCCAACTTGGGAATATCATTGTATTTGATCTTTGCTGCCGTTTGGAGGTCTCCATTGCGCTGGGCAATCTCCACTTTATTTTCCAGGGCATCGATCTTTTCCTTGAGCTCCTGCATGCGAGCCATGACCTGTTTTTCTTGCTCCCAGGTGGCGTTGAGGGTCGCCAGCTCTTTCTTCAAACTTTCGATCTCATCCTTAAGCACCCGTAGCCGTTCTTTTGACCGGCTGTCCTTTTCCTTTTTCAGGGCTTCCCGCTCCACTTCCAACTGGAGCAACTTCCGACGTGCATCGTCGATGACTGCCGGGGCAGAATTCATTTCCATGCGAATCTTTGCCGCAGCTTCGTCCATAAGGTCTACCGCTTTATCAGGCAAAAATCGGTCGTTGATGTAACGATCCGACAGGGTAGCAGCAGCAATGATGGCCGAATCACGAATGTGCAATCCATGGTGCAATTCGTACTTATCCTTAATACCCCGCAGAATAGTGATGGTATCTTCCACATTGGGTTCGGCGATGTAAACCTGCTGGAACCGGCGCTCCAAAGCAGCATCCTTTTCGATATATTTCTGGTATTCATTGAGCGTGGTCGCCCCCACGACCTTCATCCGGCCGCGAGCCAACTCAGGTTTGATCATGTTGGAGACGTCCATTTGGCCTTCTACATTCCCCGAGCCAACAATCATGTGCAGTTCGTCAATGAAGACAATGACTTCCCCATCACTTTCTACTACCTGTTTGATAAAATTCTTTAGGCGCTCCTCAAACTGCCCGCGATACATGGCCCCGGCTACCATGGCGCTTAAATCCAGGGCAATGAGACGCTTATTCTTAATATTTTCGGGTACATCTCCCTCAACAATACGTTTGGCTAAGCCTTCTACAACAGTGGTTTTCCCCGTACCTGGCTCCCCGATCAGCACGGGGTTATTCTTCGTACGGCGGGATAATATTTGAATGATCCGCCGAATCTCCTCCTCACGACCAATGACCGGGTCGATCTTCCCCTCCCGGGCCAAGGCCGTAAGGTCGATTCCATATTTCTCCAGAGCATTTACTCCTTGCTCCGGATTCATAGTTTGTACGTTTTGATTCATATAAACTCCTTTCTTATTTCAGCCTTATACGTCGAAAACCATACCACTAAAAACTATCCGCCAAAACGGTACGGGGCTCCGACCAATGTGTCAGGGCCCTCTGCCATTGTTACCTGGTAACTCACAATAAACCTAACCAATAAAGAATATTGTTAAGACACGAGTCCTCTATTTAACTCGAGGATTAAAAAGGAGTTTTAGGATAACAGATTTAACGGATCAGAATAGAATTAAAAGCCATCCATAAAGTCTTAACCCAGTGACCTTGATTCACTTTATCGTATTAGCGAATCTCAAATAGCATCACTTTACGTACTCAATGATTACTTCCCTAACCAAACCTCTGTTCTAACTCCACACCCAGCCCATCAGCTATGCGGTTCACAAAAGCAAAATAGGCCGTGATGGCGCACACGTCATAAATTGCCCGATCGTCCAATCCCACCTTTCGCAACTGGCCCACATCCTCAATGGAAACTAGATGAGGTGTCCTGGTCAATTTTACGGCGTAAGCGAGGATTGCCTGATCTACTTTCGATAGGGATTCAGTCCTGTTCTGAATTAACGAGTGAATTAATGTGTCCTGGTCATCAGGGGAAACCTTTTTAACTGTCAATAGCCTACGAAGACCCGCTTCGTGATGGACCGTTCAGTAATGGCACTTATTCACGGCGGAAACAGCTACGGCAATCATCTCCCGCTGTACCCGCGTTAGGGGACCCTGGCTATACATGAGCTCCCGATATAACTTATTGTGGAGTTTGATTAACCGGCTGTGGACACCATGAATTTGCAGGATATGGTCTTCATCAGAAACCCGGTCAGTTTCAGGAATTTCTTCAGCGGATAAATATCGTATGTAAGCCATTGTTAACTCCACATTGAAAGATTGTTAAAGTTGAGAGCGGCTCCAGTAAACCAGTTTCTCCATTTCAATAAGTTGAAAAACCTCGTCGGTAAAGCGGTTATGCCCCTGAAATAAAGTTTTATAAAAGTCAGGCTGTTGCCAAGGCTTGGCGGCGATATTGAATTCCAAATGGAAGGTATACAACCAGGAAGTGTAAAAGGCCAGCGACTTCCAAACCAAGGATATACCAGGGCCACTCCCCGATGATGAAGGGGTTATTCACGATGGGTTTGACACAAAGATACATATAGTTGGCATCTAATAGCAAATTGGCACCCCCAATGACGGGTAATATTAATTGGGACCATAAAAACACCTTCCACCAGGATCCTTTTCGGGGGCGGCGTTTGAGAACAATCGTCGCAAACAGTGCAGCACCAATAATACCCCCGTGAGAAATAAAGTATTCCATAAATAAAAAGCCCTCTTTACCGCTGGTAAACTCCGGGGTCAACAAAGAATGGAAAGCTCCTGGAATGCCCCAGTACCAGAGAAACTCATAGACCCATTGGTTATCCGTAAACATGACCACACCGGCCAGGATAGCCGAAATGCCGCACATTTGTAAGGGAAGGCTGGATTCTACCGTCCAACGATTAAGATACATCAAATAGGGATGGATCAATATGGCGCGGCCAATCATAATAACACCGATTACCTTTTTAAGGGTGTTGACCTGGGAAGGAGTGGAGCGCTTCCCTAATAAGATCACTAATAAGATGATGACACCCGTAAGAATGTTGGCCTGCCACCATAGTCTTCCAAAAAGAGGAATAGTTTCGTGTGGAATCATAATTGCTCTGACTTATTTTGTCGACGACGGAGGTATTTTTCTTTCAAACGGGCATTGTAAGCTTTGATGCTATCTTTTCCCGCTACCCAGGGGGGTAATTCATCAAAAAGCGGCAGGCCATCATCAATTAGCATCCGGGAGTCAGAGTCTCGAGGATACCCTTTGGTCGCCCCGCCCACACAAAGGACAAACATATCTCCTTTTGACCCAGCTTTCAATGCCCGTTTCACGGGCGGATCGACCTTGACTAAATCCCCTTGTGTTAAAGGCAATTCGTTACCATTCAAGTAGATCAAACCTTTACCTTGTAAGACAAAATACACTTCTTCCTGCTCCTTGTGAGCGTGGAGAAAAGTGTAGCCTTTTCCCCTGGGTATGCGAATAAAACTAAGGGCAACCTTTCGAAGGTCTAAAGTGTTCCGCAAAGGTGTAATCCATTCCCCAAGATCGCTAAAATCAATATGAGCTTTAGAAAACAAATGTAAGTCCTTTCATCCTGGGATATATATTATCCAAGAGAATTCACTATCCCCCGATGATGATTAAAATACCGATCATGGAATTAAGATTCTGCGAAAATCAAGTTAAGGCCGATCGGTCACCTGAGGCAATATTTCCTTCGCCAATCATCGTTCAATTATTTCATCAGATATTGGATAATCGGGATCTTTGTCCTTCTCCTGATCATCGCACTAAATTGATAGTGAAAAAAATAATTTTAAAAAATTGTAGAGGACATAAACTTGCGTTCGTAATTTCGACTATAAAGTCGAAATATGAAATGAGGATTATATGATCAGCCCCCGACAACTGGAAGAACGGGAAGCCCGGAAGAAGCGCATCATCCAGGGGGCCCTGCAGGTTTTCCAAGAAAAAGGATTAGAAGGCGCCACCATGGACGAGATCGCTTCGGTGGCCGGTTTCGGCAAAGCTACCCTTTACTATTACTTCTCCTCCAAAGAGGAAGTGTTTTCACAAATCATGGAACAGGGTTGGAAGGCCCTCTGGTCCGGTATTGAGGAAATGATCCATTTGACCGGTAGTCCAAGGGAAAAATTCATTCAGACTTTGAATAAAATCGCCGAAATCACCTTAACGGATCGCAACCTCTACTCCTTTTTATTTACGGCGCACCAGACTCTGGCCGGGGCTCCCCCAGAATTGCAGAGTTGGAAAACCTATCAAGACCGTATCTATGGCGCACTCAAAGGATTATTAGAGGAAGGTATCTCCCAAGGAGAGTTCCCTCCCTTGAACGCCAATGTGTTATTACGAGCCATTGGTGGTTTATTCCACGGTCTAATGTTCTTAGGCAACAGAACTCACACTTTAAAGAAAGCGGATATCGAGCAACTAATTTCCCGCCTTTTAGATGCTCAAGTTCCATAGCTAACACTCTGTAGATTCCACCGGGGGAAATCATGTATCCCAGACAGTGTAAACTCCTTCTCTTATTCATTGTTTATACGCTAACGACCCTCCCCGGGGCAAATTACCCCCTTAGTGGTGTGGTCAAAGAGAAATCTTCAGGTAGGCCTCTCTCGGATGTAAATGTCATCTTAGCGGGCACGGATATGGGTGCCGCTACAGACGACGAGGGTATGTTTCTTATTAAAGCGATTCCCCAGGGAGCTTATACCCTTCAGGTTTCAGCTATTGGCTTTGAAGAAGTCCGACTCGCCATATCCGTACCGCAAAATGAACCGTTAGAAATAAACCTGGAAGAGACTTTC
>CAZBEL010000126.1:0-5093 GCA_964490885.1 uncultured bacterium | reverse complement strand
ATGTGCTGCGCATGAACCTCGAAATCTGGATTGTTCCCACCTATAACCCGGAGGGATTAAATGTTGTTCACCAGGGCTTGGATGTTAGTTATCGGAAAAATAAGCACGACTTTTCCCCGGAGGGACCCTGGCCCAATGGCTTGTTTGATTACGATCCTAGCATTGGGAACGATATAGATGGAGTAGATTTCAACCGGAATTACGATTTCAATTGGGTGTTGGGAGATACCTTCCTGGAACCCGATCCCTCAGATTACGGTGCTCATTACGATTACTACCGGGGACCAGCACCCTGGTCGGAGTCAGAAGTCCGGGCTATTCGTGATCTAGCACTGGAGAATGACTTTGTTTTTTCCATCGCCTGGCACAGTTCTCGCTCTGGCCGCTTTTCGGAGAAAGTAATGTCCCCCTGGAAGTGGGAGGAGGTAAAACAGCCTCCCGATTACACGGTGATTAAGAGCATAGGTGACCAGGTTGCCAGTTTACTTATAAAGGAAAATAGTACTGAAACTTATCAATCTGTGTGGGGAGGTAGTCGCAACGGAAAAGCCCATGATTGGTTTTACGCCGCCACGGGCTGTTTTCAATACCTCATCGAATGTGGAACGGCCAATCTTCAGCCGGATAGTGCCCTCATCGAAGATACCATTGAGCGGCTCCTGCCAGGGATGTTCTTTTTAATGGATCGCACGATTGGTTACAACACCGATGCAGCACAGTTAACGGGTACCGTGGAGAACGTGTTTGGGGAACCTCTGGAAGGGGTGAAGGTGACTATTATTGAATTACAAGGTGGGGTTCAGGCACCACGACTTACAGACGAATTCGGCCGTTTTCGCCGGATTTTATTGCCAGGAAGCTACACACTGCGATTGGAGAAGTTTGGCTATACTACCCGCGAACTGGTTTTAGTGGCTAATAATAGTACCGTTGAAAACCAGGTCATCGTCTTAAATCCGGCTCCCCAATATAACCTTGGTCTGGAACTCATTAATGAATCGGGGCTTACCCCTAGCCAAAGTCCCTTGTGCATTATAAAAAACGATTTCACGACGGATACCCTGGCACTTACAGCAGGTGTCAACACCATTACTTGGCCGGCAGGAACCTGGCAAGTGACGGTACTCTGGGACACGCTCATGCCCTGGGTGCGCACAATCCAGCTTACGGAAGATCAGAATTATATCGTCAATGGATTGATTCCTGAGCAGCTTTCGTTGACCTTTACCGACACGACACTATGGCCGGTACGATCAGGGACTTGGACGGTTGAGAATGATACATTAATGACGCAAGGGGGCTTCCTTTACACCAACGGTGACTCAGCGAATGATGCCATGATATACGAATCCCGCTGGCTTTCGGTAGCTGGGGCTAATCGAGTTTTGGTAGAGTGGGACCAGCGCTATGAAGTGGAGTGGGATTATGATTCTGTAATCGTCGAGGTCTGGCGCTCCCCAGACTCCCTTGGCGGTCGCTGGGTGGCTTCACAACAAAAGTGGGATACTTATACTACCGAACGGCTCGGCATCCAGGATACATCAGGATTAGACTCCGTGAAAGTACGCTTGGTCTTCACCCGTGATGCTACTGTGAATTACCGTGGATGGGTCTTAGCGCCGTTGCGAATATTGTGGGCTTATGATCCATACTTAGGCATAGTCCAAAGAACACCACCTTATTCTATGAACTCGGCTGGGCAAATATCTTTTGTCTATCCAAATCCAACTTCCGGGATACTTTCACTTGACCTCTATGGGATGCAAGCACCCGTTACAATTACCTTATACAATCTCCTGGGACAGCAGGTTTACAGGGAAACCCTCGAGAAATTGTCTTATCCCCGACAAACCTGGCACTTAGACTTGTTACATACCCTTCCCGTGCAGATAAGTTCTGGGGTCTATTTCCTACGGGTTGTCAACCCGGAAAAAACCGTTGTGAGAAAATGCGCATACTTACGTCCCTAATCTTTCTCCTCAGCTTATCTAATGTCTGGGGGACTAACCTGTTTCGAGGGTTAGATCAAACCGCTCTTTCTAACCGCGAGATCCCCCTAGCTTTTAAGCCACTCATTGAAGAATATTACGGTCCCCGAAGCGACATTTACCAGTATCAACGGGGTACCTATTTAATTATTACTCCCGATGTTTTGGCGTCCTATCTGCAAACATTTGTTGAATTTAAACGATCCCAGGGATTCCAGGTGTTGGTGAAAACCCTCTCTGAGACTGGACCTACAGCTTCAGATATTAAAAATACCATTCAACAGACCCTGAGCAGTGACCCACTATTGGAGTATGTTCTCCTTATTGGAGACGTAGACGGTGTGGCTGCTATGCCCACCTTTTACTATGGGCCGGAGAATGATGCCACTGATCAGAAATATACACACTTAGTGGGTAACGATTTCATCCCCGACGTGTTCATCGGTCGGTTTTCGGTGGATTCCATCACTGAGATGATTGTCCTTATCAACAAGACCATCAGGTATCATCGCGAGCCGACTACACCCACGGCGGATTGGTTGCAACGGGCATTAGTTGTTGCCGGAAACTATAGCAACACCGTTCCCATTCCTATTACGCCTAAATGGACTTCTTATTGGGTGCGGGATCAGTTGCTACAGACCAATTATGTTGAGGTTGATACAGTTTTCTATCCCCCGATCCAGCAGGGGGCGCCATTAATTCAAACGGCCATTGATAATGGAGTGGGCTTGGTGAATTACCGCGGTTGGGGGGACGCAAATGGTTGGCATTATCCTGAGTTCCACGTGGGAGATGTAGCTGGCTTGAATAACGGCTGGATGACCCCTGTCTTCACCAGTTTCGTGTGCAACTCCAATGATTTTGCGAATAATGTGGATCCCTGTCTGGGTGAGGCCTTAACCCGCGCCGGAACCCCTTCCGCACCAAAGGGTGGAGTAGCGGTCATTGGGCCTTCAGATCTTCATACCAGTACAAAGTTTAATAATGTCATCAATGCGTACATGTACGATGCTATGCTCGACCAGGGAATTTTAGAACTGGCCCCGGCCATGTTAGCCGGGCAATTGGGCTTGATTAGGGAATTTCCCCAATATGACGGTCCGGGGGAAGGTCAGGAATTTTATTTCCATGTCTACAATATTTTAGGGGACCCGTCCCTTAACATTCATACCGGTGTTCCTGACCAATTCCAATTGACGGTATCGGCGGTTAATGCAGGGGATGGTTTTTATGAGTTACAAGTCACCGATTCTCAAGGGGATCCGGTGGCCGGCGCCGTGGTGGCAGTGCTTGCCGGTGATTCTTTATTAAGCCGGGGAATGACGAATAAGAACGGCGAGTGGACTGGGACACTGGCATTAGCAAACAATTCTTCCCTGGAACTTTATGTGAATAAGCCCGGTTTTATCCAGGGACATGAAACCATCACTGTTGAGTCGTCAAACCAGGATGTAAAGTTGGTCGGTGTTGTGACCCAGGGTACCGGAGTCAATGGCTTATTAGACTTTGGGGAAATAGTCGAAGTCTACCCGATACTAAAAAATGCTTCTACTCAGCCAATTCCCGGAGGCACGGCCTTCGGTGCCGTGGGATGGGGAGGGAAATTACTAACCGATTCATTTAGTTATCCTTCAATACCCGCTGGTGAAGAACGGACTGCGTTAACCCCGTTGGTTGTCCGCGTGTTGAAGGCAATAGACCGTGATAACCTGAAACTCACTATAACCAATTCTGACTCTGCTTGGTTACATAATCTGGTGCTGCCGGTAAGCAAACCTGCCTTATCCATTATTTTGCGGGACACACTTAATATAAACGGATTGGTACCATTCAACCCTACTCTTACTATCACAAACTCGGGTCCTGCCCAGTATGATAGTGTTTCTGTAATCCTGACTTCCCTGACCGACTCGTTAGTGGTCAACCATACCGGATCCACGACCAACATCACTATTGAACCTTGGAGTGACACTACGCAGACCTTATTTGAGTACCAGGTTCAAGTAGGCACGGTAGCCCCAGGGAGTGACCTAACACTACAAATCGATTTGCTCAGAGATACGATCAATGTCTTTTCTACCGTACGTTATTGGCCAATCCTTCCCGGCGATACCACAGAACCTATGTCTCCTACGTGGTACGGCTATTGGGCTTACGACAATGTGGATGTGGCCTATTCCCAGGCGCCGACTTTCAATTGGGTGGAACTTGATCCCTCTTTAGGCGGGACTGGGGCCACTGAATATCGCCTGGATGACGACGACCACGTCCAAGTAGCACTCCCCTTTTCTTTTCAATTCTTTGGTAAGACCTACCAGGAGATCACCATTTCATCAAACGGTTGGATTTCGTTTATTCCTTGTGAAATCGATTATTTCTGGAATTACTCCATTCCCATGGCCATGGGTCCGCAGGCCATGGTCGCTGCATTCTGGGACGATCTTGAGGTTATTAACGAGGATTCAATTCAGGTGTATACGCGTCACGATCCTGCCCAAGGACGGTTCGTCATCGAGTGGTCACATGCCCTTAATGGTTATGATGAGGTGACACCGGAAACGTTTGAAATCTTACTCTACGATCAAACCGCATTGCCTACTCCCACGGGGGATGGCGTTATCGAGCTTCAGTATTTAGAAATTTCCGACATAGATGTGGAAAAGAATTATTCAACGGTGGGGATTGAGGCTCATAATAAGAATGAGGGGTTACAAGTTTTATTTAATAATACCTATGCCCCGGGCGCAGCTCCACTGAGGAATGGTCGCGCTATTCGGTTCACTACAGCAGCCCCCCAGCATTACGTGGGTCCGTTGAATGTTGCCGGGGAAATGCTCCCCGAGACTTACTCTCTTATGCCGCCATATCCCAATCCTTTTAACTCCCAAACTACATTACAGTTTACCCTGCCTGGCCCAGGAAGCGTGTCCCTTGCGATCTATGATCTCCTTGGTCGGGAGGTCTCGAGGATCCAGAGGACCTATTCTTCTGGTGGCAGTCATCGAGTGATCTGGTCTGGCGTGGATGAGAGAGGGCGTTCTGTCGGTTCAGGTGTGTATTTTGTCGCCTTCCAGGCAGGTAGTTTTTATCAAGTACAAAAAG
>CAZBEL010000125.1:0-5139 GCA_964490885.1 uncultured bacterium | reverse complement strand
ATTTCATCCTTGAGGAATTACTTCTAAAAAGTTACATGAGCAAGAATATCTATGAACCTGCTGGTGTGGTGGAAGGTGGGTCAGCTGTTTTACCTTTATTAGCGGTGTTGATCATGTCCTTAGTGCTAGCATACATTTATCCCAAAGGGTATGAGGGAGGTACACCCATAGCAGAAGGTTCACGCCTAGGGCTCATAATGGGAATTTTCTTTGGGGTACCCTTTGCCCTGTTTTTCAGCATGATGTTCAATATTGCATTAGGCCCCATGATCGTTCTTATGTTAGTCTCGATTCTGGAAATTATTACGATGGGTCTGCTTATTGGATTAACCTACGGAGACCTGAAAGCCACTGAATAAAATAGACTGATTAATGATAATGATTCCCCCCTTGACTTGGGACGGTCAAGGGGGGATGACTATATTCCGTATCATCCATATTTATTACGTTATTTAGACTGGTCGTCCAAAAAAACTCGTCCCTACTCCATTAGGTACTTAAGAGCCTGTACCACATCATTCGTCGGCTGCTTGCAGGTGTAATTTTTGCAAATATAGACAGTGGGTCGTCCGTTGAGGGTACGGTACGGCTTTATCCATGGGGCCACGGTAGCTAAGGATTCTGGGTTAGCAGGGTCTAAAAGCAACAGGACTTTGTGGGGTGTATAGGTTGACTGAATCGAGCGAATAAGCATATGAGTGTCTTTCTGTTGGAGTGCTCCCACAATAACAACCTCTCGGGGATCATTCCAAGCAAATAGGGTTGACGTGAGCAGGGAGGCAAAGGCCGTGGGATTTCTTTCTATTTCTCCAGAAAATACGCTGCCGATTTTCTCTGATAAGGTTAGCCATTGGTTTTGTCCGGTAAGCCGAGCTAGGCGCTGGAGATTCATGGCCGCTATTGAGTTCCCAGAAGGAAGAGCGCCGTCGTATGCTGTCTTAGAACGCACTGGAAGGTCTTCAGCCGCAGCGCTACCTAAAAAGAAGCCCCCATTAACTTCATCCCAAAAAGTGGCAAAAGTTTGTTCTTGCAACTTCCGAGCCCGACTCAAATAACGTGGCTCTAAAGTCGCATCATATAATTCTAAAAGTCCCCAGGTGAGAAAAGCGTAATCATCTAAGTGCCCTGGCAGACCTGCTTTCCCGTTCCGGTAGCGTTTGTACAGGTTTCCTTGAGTGTCCCACAAATTGGTCCATAGGAAGTCTATGGCCCTTTGGGCCGCGGCAAGGTAAGTGGAATCCTCCAGGACCACGGCACCTTTAGCCAGCGCTGCAATCATGAGCCCGTTCCAGTCAGTGAGAATCTTGTCATCTTTAAAAGGGTGGAATCGATTCTTACGCTCGTTGAATAGCTTAGCCCGACTTACTTCTATAAAATGCTCTAGTTCTTCTACTGTAGTTTTTTGTTGCCTTGCAAGGATGGAAATGTCCGAATTCAAGTAGAGAAGGTTAAGTCCTTCCTCATGTTCCGGTGTGTGGGAGTGGAAATTTCCCTCGGAGGTTACATTGAAAATAGCGTTGAAACGGGCTCCAGCCTCCGGACCCAGGACGGATACAATTTGGTCTTCCGTCCAGAGATAAAACTTTCCTTCCGTGTCTTCACTGTCGGCATCTTCGGCAGAATAGAACCCCCCTTCAGGACTGGTCATATCACGAAGTACATAGGTGAAAATTTCCCGGGCGGTGCGGGCGTAGACATCTTTCCCGGTCACTTGGTAAGCTTCTAAATACGCGAAGGCTAAAAGGGCTTGATCATACAGCATTTTTTCAAAATGGGGAACACGCCATTTCTCATCCGTGGAATAGCGATGGAAACCATAGCCGATATGGTCAAATATTCCACCTAAACGCATCTTTTGTAAGGTAGTATCCACCATTTCCAGGGCGATCTTCTCCTGAGTGGCATGGTAATAACGAAGTAAAAAAGTGAGATTATGAGGGGTTGGAAATTTAGGAGCACCCCCGAAACCACCGTACATTGGGTCGAAACGTACCTTGTACGCCTGGAATGCTCTAGCCAGGGTCTCCTGGGTGAGAGGCCCGGTTTCCTCCCGAGTTTCTATTTGGTGCAAGAAGTCTGTGATCCGGTCAATGGTCTGGTTCAATTCTGCCCGGCGGTTTTGCCAGATGTCTGCCAGAGCCGGTAAGAGTTCCAAAAGTCCTGGCCGGTTCCCCAGGCGTTCCCTGGGGAAATAGGTACCAGCGAAAAAGGGCTCTTTATCCGGGGTCATCACGATGGTGAGCGGCCAGCCACCATTCCCCGTCATGGCCTGACACACAGTCATGTAAAGGTGGTCTACTTCAGGCAGTTCCTCCCGGTCAACTTTAACGGCCACGAAATACTGGTTTAACAGTTGAGCGATAGTACTATCCTCAAAGGATTCATGCTCCATAACGTGACACCAGTGGCAAGTGGAGTAGCCGATGGAGAGGAAAATAGGTCGGTCTAGTTCCCGGGCCCGGTCGAAAGCCTTTTCCCCCCAGGGATACCAGTCCACAGGATTATCGGCATGTTGTAGAAGGTAAGGGCTCAAAGAACCAACAAGATGGTTTTGATAGGGAGTTGCGTTTGTAGTTTGGTTCACAGGTGACATTTCCTTTGAGTGACTATGGTTGATGGGTAAAAGCAGAAGTAAAAGCAGGTTGAACGGAAGTTTTATCACGACGCTTGTTGGATATTGCAATGAGTAAGACTAATTTTATCTTCAATTATGGTGTCTGGCGGAACAGGAATGATGCGCATAACTATTATGGGCCTCGGATTTATTCCAGGGAATGGATTTTCCTCTACGTAATTGGTTGCTGGGTTCATTTCCTGTTACAAAGGTTGTATTTACGGAAATCTATCTTTTATTCTCCCCCGGGCCAGTGAATTTAATAGGGTTCAATTTGTTTTCCATGCCCAACCCTTCGAATTGTCGTCTAACAGACATTTCGTGACCTTGCTCATGGAGACTTAATGCTGTATGTAACCGTCATTTCCGTTTATTTAGTCCTCCTTATTGGTGTAGGGGTGTACAAATCCCGGAAGGTAAAGACCCAGTCCGATTTTTCCGTTGCCGGCCGACGTTTGACACCCTGGGTTTTAGTAGGCACCATGTTGGCCACCTGGATCGGTACTGGCTCGATCTTGGGTAATGCTGGTAAAGCTTACGAAACCGGGCTGGCAGCTCTCATCCTTCCTTTGGGGGGCGTTTTAGGCATTGCTCTGCTCACCATGATTGCTGGCAAGGTTCGCAGCTACGAGACGTACACTGTACCTGAGATCATCGGTGTCCGCTATGGACAAGTGGCGCGTCTATTGTGCACTGTCGCCTTAGTCATGGCTTATTTAGTGATCGTTAGTTACCAGTATAATGCGGGAGGAGCGGTCATCCATACTATTCTTACCGATGATACCGGTCAGTCGTTAGTGAATCTCCAAACGGCTACGATTATCGCAGCCCTCTTTATCGTAGCTTATACTATGCTGGCGGGGTTGGTGAGCGTGGCTTACACCGACGTGGCTAATGGCATCATCATGGTAGTGGCTTTTTTAATTGCCTTACCTATTTTTTGGGACAAGGCAGAGGGTTGGCAAGGCATGGAAGCTGCCTTCCAGGCTACCGGACGCCCTCAACACATGCAATTCTGGGGGGTGTATAGCACCCTTGATATCCTCAATTTCTGTTTGCCACCCTTTTTGCTGGTCTTAGGGGATGCCAATATGTACCAACGGTTCTCCGCCAGTTTGAGTGTTCGCGGGGCAACCCTCGCTACTACGCTACTCATCGTGGCTGTCCTGTTTATGGAATTGATGATTATTACCTCCGCCTGGGTCACCTCCAGCATGATCCCTGACGCGGTGAACGGCCGCCACGTCCTCATTTATGCCTCCCACCGTTTTTTGCCTCCTTTCTTGGGGGCTGTCATGCTCACTACCATCGTGGGGATCATCATTTCCACTGCTGATTCATACCTCCTAGTCCCTGCCACCACGCTAATGAGAGATATTTACCTGAATTATGTCAATCCAGCAGCCAATGAGAAGACCATCGTTTTGTTGAGTCGCCTAGTAGTTTTAGCGTTAGGGGTCGTGGCTTATCTGGTTTCCCGGGGATTTGCTGCGTCGGCAGGCTTTTTTGAACGAGCCCTTTACGCATACACAATTTATGGTGTGGCCATTACCCCCTCTCTCGTGGCGGCCTTTTTCTGGAAAGGGGCCACCCGACAGGGTGCCATTGCGTCCATTCTTTCCGGTATCATCATGACCTTAATCTGGAAGGAAGCTTCGTTTATACATCAGTTCTTCCCTGAAAATCTTTACGCCAACCTGGATGAAGTTATCCCTGGCATCACCGTATCAGTTTTATGTCTGGTTATAGTGAGCCTGGTAACCTATTCCCGGGATTAGACTTTCTTTACCAGGGGAGGGTTATTTTTTTGCAAACTGGCCTTACCCTGGCCTAAATCCCGGCGGTAATATTCGAAGGTTTGCCCCGTTCCCTGCCAATTATCCACGCGGTTGACGATCTTGATATCACCCGTAAACCTTGTTGAGACGCCTTGTCGCACGTGCCCGGTAATATAGCGGATATTTTCCCTTTTCTTGGCCCAGCTTAGATAAACTCGTTTCAGCATCTTGGCGTATCCATTCCCTTTGTATTTGGACATGATAACAAAAGCATAGGTGTACAGGGTATTGTTTTTACCGAAATTCTCGTCCAGGCGAGCCCACGGTTCGTGGCTGAGGTCTTCCAACGGCACGCCGATGATGAACCCAATGATTTCTCCCCGATAACGGGCAATGAAGGGTAGCGATCCCGGTTTATTAAAGTAGCGGTGGATAGTAGATTTCGTTAGGATGGCTGATTCTCCGTATTCCTTTGCCAGGTGTTTGGAGATTTCAATGAGCTGGGGGAAATCCACTTCATCGACGTGGTCCATGAGCTCAATCTGGAAAACACCGGAGGTGGCGATCACTCGGGACTTGGATTTGGGTTCAATTGACAGTCGAAGCTGTTCCATTGCGTGCTGAATTTAAGTTAGCTAATTGGTGGAATGAACACCGGCTTGCTCCATTCCCCAGGTACTCCTTTCTGTAATCTAAAAACAGAAGCTAAATTCTCTCCCCATGGTTTCCTTTAATACGCGTCTTACC
>CAZBEL010000124.1:0-5146 GCA_964490885.1 uncultured bacterium | reverse complement strand
CCATCTCTTACAATATGAATAAAACGTGCATCAGGAAACAAAGTCTTTAGAAATCCCACACGGGGCCAACCGGTAATTTTTAGTAATAGGCGATGACGTTTCGATGTGGGTATCTTTTCAAGAGTAGCGGTTAACCCAGAAGCAACGCTAGGGGTTACGTCCTCAGCAGTTAAATCCCGAAAAGATTCCTTAAAACCGGGGTAATAATGAAACCAAAACGGGTAACACTCCCCAGGATGTATACGACCATAAAGAAACGACTTTAGAACAGGGATATCCAGAGCGTGCATTAAGTAATGATTTAAAATCGGCTTCGTTGGATATGTGTTATTTAACCGGTTTAGCCAGGAAACGTTAGGATGTCGGCACATCGTCTGGTGCAGAACGGTCGAACCACTACGGCCCACACTAATTATGATCACAGGGCGATCAAGAGACATATCATGTCACCTTAAGCAAAATCCTCGGATTCAACGGAAACGCTGGTCGTTTGCCAGCCACGGGCCATATTCCACTCGACAGTTTTACGAATTCCCTCCTCCAGTGAAAAAGGTTGAATATAACCCAAGCGGCGAAGTTTGTCGGCAGTAAAGTGCGTGATGGTAGTGAATTTTGACAACCGCTCGGGGGTAATAGGGGATCGTCGTCCGGAAAATGCACTCCATTGGGACCAAAACCAGCTTCCCGCCAGGGCGAGTTTAAGCGGCATGTGGAACGGAAACCGTTTCTTTTGAGCATAACGTTCTACTAGAGCCACAAATTGGCTAATGGTCAATTGGGGATAGTCTACTTGATTATAGATGTCAAATGAACTTTCAAAATGATCCAATAAGAATAGCGTCGCTTCTACGGTATTCTCTACATAGGTCACCGATTTGATATTATCCCCTTTCCCCACCATGAGGAAACGTCCCTGGGCCACTTGTTTCATTAAACGGAAGATATTGGCCTGGTTGCGGGGGCCGAACACGACAGTTGGTCGCAAGATAATCGCCTGGCGACCTTTTTGCTCTTCAGCCCAACGATGAATCTCCTCTTCAGCCGCTAATTTAGAAGCACCATAAGCGTTCACCGGTGCCGGCTGCGTCTCTTCATGGGCCCCTATCTGATGACCATAAACCGCCACCGAGCTGAAAAAGAAAAAACGTTTTACACCTTTTTCACCGGCGACTTCCAAAAGATTGTGTGTTCCTACTTGATTAACCCGGAAATAATCCTCTCGAGTGGGTCCTTCATCCTTATGTTCCGCAGCCAGATGGAGGATACATTCGGTCTCTTCGGATAAGGCCCGGTGTAAAGCGTCCTTATCCAGGACATCCCCTTGATGTGATGGGAAAGGCAAGGGGCGCGACGTAGAACGCTTATCAAAACCGGTAAGCTTATGTCCACGCTTAGCCAATGCTTCGCAAAGAATAGAACCGATAAATCCCAGGTGTCCGGTAATAAATAGATGCATGTTATACGAAATGTTTCTGGTCTTTCAAGGAGTTAGCCCGTAGACCTTTAGAGTTTGTTTGACGACGGTTTCATCGGAGAAATAACGAACTGCCAGACTCCGGCTGGCTTGGCCCATGCGACGGCGCAAGTCATAATCTAACAGGAGTTGTTCCATGGCCTGTTCCAGGGCGTCTACAGATCCAGGTGGTATCAAGAGTCCATTCTCTCCATGACGGACAATCTCCCGGCAACCGGGTGTATCAGTG
Organism: uncultured bacterium; assembly: GCA_964490885.1. Classification (GTDB taxonomy): domain Bacteria; phylum Fidelibacterota; class Marinisomatia; order Marinisomatales; family TCS56; genus CAZBEL01. The sequence continues at coordinate 3,443 of CAZBEL010000124.1, read as the reverse complement.
GTGATGAGCGGTTTCCCCATGGCAGCGGCTTCTACGAGCGAGCGAGGAACTCCCTCGCGATAACGGCTGGGTAAAACCACTACATCGAGGGATTTTAACAGTTCCGGGACGTTTTCCACGTGTCCATGCCAGCGTAAATAGGGGGTATTTAGGTTTTTTTCTAACCATGATTGGGGAATAGCATTGGGATTACCAGCGTCACTATCTCCCACCAATTCGTACCTAGTTTGGGGATAACGGGCTCCTAAACGGCGCGCCACTTCAACAAACTCGCCTATACCTTTATCCCATAACATACGAGAAATTAACCCAAACCTCACGGTGTTTCCAGGTTCCCTATCTTTAACCTCTAGGGTAACTGGCCGAAAGCGTTGCATATCGACACCGGACCCTAAAATAAGGGTGGTCTGTCCTTTATGCACCAAGTGCTTGCGGACAAAATAGTCCCGGTCGTCCGGATTCTGGAAGATGACCCTCACCGATGGATCTTGAAAAGCTAGCTTGTATAATCCCTGGATGAAGGTTTGTAACCCACTTCGCTGTAAAAAAATATAACCAAGGCCTGGGACCGCACTCACAATTAACGGGATGTGGAACCAGCGGGCCACAAAAGTGCCATAGAGCACTGGCTTGATGGTAAAGAAATGAACAATACTGGGCCTCACATCTCCCAGAAGTCGGTGGAGTCGCAGCAATAAACCGGTATCACGGAACAAACTATACCCCTTCCGGTCTATGTTCAACTCCCTATATCGAAACCCCATTTTTTCCAGACGTTCCGTATAGGTATCCCGGGGTGCCGTCACGATGACCCGCCAGCCACCACGACGCATCGCTTTCAAAATATTCAGCCGAAAATTATACAGGTACCAGGAGGTATTGGCCACATAAAGGATGGTACGTCGGGACATGACAGAAAAATTAAAACCGGGCTTTCCACAGTAAACGATAAGTTGTATAGAGAAAAACAATGCCGTTATAAAAACAATAAAAAAACAACCACCACTCTAAACCATTGAAAAAATACGCGAGGAACAGTGATGGGGTTAAAAAACCACCAATCCCTAGGTTGCGATCGGTCATTTTCACGAAACCTTGTTTAGATGGAGTATCAACAGGGGCCCCCATCCGGTAATTAGTATTCTGGAACTTCTGGAAAAAAATTCGGGAGGTAAGGCTGAATAGAGAAGTTAAAGCCCCGAAAAAGGTAAACCAGGGAGCGGTGAACAAGGCTCCAGTAGCGAAAAGGTCCAGATAAAGTCCCACCCCGAGAAAGACGAGCGCCAACATGACATACCCACTGGCAGCATCTACGAAGTCGCCATAGGTTTTGGGTCCCAGTACCCGTGCCAAGTTGCCATCGGTACAATCTAACAATAGCCAAATGTTGAGGAGTATAATGGCGGTTAGTGGATGTTGTGTTAGCCACAATCCAAGAGCTAAAACCGGGAAAAGAATTGATAGTAGCGAAACCTGGTAAGCGGTCATCCCCAGGCGCAAGGCTCCCCATGCTACCAGGTAGGATAAGGGGCGAATGAGAATCTTAGCCCATAGGGTATCGCTCTGACGCTTGGCAGAGGGTAAACTACGAATAATATCTCTAAGGGTAACGGTCATAATGTTTTAATGGTTAAAGAGAATAATACCGCTCATATTGTTTGGCGACATATTCAGCATCGTATTTCTTTACCGTACGCTTAGCAGCAGCGGCAATGCTTTCTCGTAACTCATTTTCCTGGTATAAACGGTACAATATCTTGGCATATGCTTCGGGGTCATCCCCCTCCACAAGGAAACCATTTTCCCCTGATATTATGGCCTCTTCAAAGGGGAGTATCTTTGATCCAATAAAGGGTGTACCGAGCACCATGCTTTCTAACATGGTTATACTAAAACCTTCCCAATATGAAGGATTAAGTACAACATCTGCAACCTTAATAATAGCAATAACATCCCGGCGAAAACCAGTACAGATCACATGCTGTTGTAATTTGTATTTAACTATTTGATCTTGGATCGCGGCCCTTAACTCACCTTGACCAACAATAAGTAACTTAGTGTCGGTTACGTAATTTACAAACCGTTTAAATATACGCAGTAATAACGCATGGTTTTTTTGGGGAACGAGCCTACCGACAGAAACAACTATGAACTGGTTCTCTAAATTAAATTCCTCTCGTACTGACGAGCATTGGGCTTCATTTAACTGTTTTAAAATACCCTGATGGTCAACAGGGTTATGAATAACAATATCGTTCTTAAAAAACCGGTTGTGAGGAAATGAAGTATAAACGGTGCGAGAAACATAAAATCGCTTAGTTGACCAATGTTTAATTAAAGGAAACATCCGTTGGAAATAAGTTTTATGTCCACTCCAAACATTATGCAACGTAATATACCGGAAAGGAATGTGTAACCACCTACTCATCAATATACCAATGATATTCGCCTTCGAAAGATGACAGTGAACAACTTGGAAAGAATGGGTTTTTAAGACCCAATACAACTCTGCTAATCCCTTTAGCCATCCCCGCTGATTGCACCGTAATTGAAGGGTCTGGACACCTAATTCCCGGAACACCCTCTGCGACTCCATATCCAGATCAACCAAAGAGATAACCCAAAACCTAATATGGCTACGAGGCATGTATTTAATAAGGGAGAGGAGAATAGAAACCACGGCACCACGCCGCATTGTATCCAGTAAAAAACAGACCTTGGTGTGCTTTGGCGAAGTGGTCATGTTTTATACCTGTGAAGGGACGGTAAGGTTTGGTTCATCGGTAATAATAATATCAGGTACTAGATATTCGATAACCCGGATGAGTAAGAGAATAAATACAATGGCGATTACATTTAGCAAAGCAAAGGAATAGAAGGACATTAACAAGGCATGAACAATAAGGCCAACAAAGTAAAGTCGATACAAAGAAAATTTCTCCAGATATTTTTGAATAATCCAATGACACAACCAACCCCATAAAAAACTCAAAACGACCATGCCCACATAACCAAAATCTTCGTAAAACACTCTTAAATAAGTATAGGTATTGACAACATTAAACCCAATCCAGGTAAAGTCATAGTTCGTTGAAAATACCAGTTGAGGATCATAGATCCCTAACCGGGCAAACCAACGAAAAAGATTCCTGAATAATGAAGTTCCGTAGTAGAGTTGGTCGTTGGTTTGGATAAATTGATCAAAGGCCACAATATTACCAGCAACATAAAGGTGGATACTTTCCACAATAAAGCTAAGCACTTTCTCCTGGGTTGCTTTTTTTTCGATATCAACCCGGATAGATAACAACAGTCCTGTAAAAAGGATAAAAAGTAGACCAATAATAATGGTTACCCGTACAATTTGTCTCAACACACGCTTATTCAGTCGAATTGGAAGGTAATAAGCCAAATACCCGGCTGACACAATAAAGAAAGTGAGC
>CAZBEL010000123.1:0-5146 GCA_964490885.1 uncultured bacterium | reverse complement strand
ACCTGCGGCCAAAGCCTGTTCAGCCACTTCTGCTTTATAAGTGTCGATAGATAGGAGCGCATGGGAGTGCAGGGCAAGACGCTCAATCACGGGAAGGACCCGCTCTAATTCCCTTTGCAGGGAAACGGGCTCTGCCCCGGGACGTGTGGATTCCCCCCCAATATCGATGATCTCCGCCCCTTCCGCTTCCATCTCCAAAACACGAGCAACGGCTTTATCTATATCTAGGTACTGCCCCCCATCACTGAAGGAATCTGGGGTGACGTTCAAAATCCCCATGATTAGGGTTGGTTGTTGAGGGTCTGAAAGGTGCTGGTAAAATTCAGAGATGGTCATTAAAAAGCTTTCCTATTTCGCCCATCTTCTATCGTCCTCGGAGGTTAGGGTAACCCCTAAGCTACCTCCACGATAAATCAACTAGTGGTCTTCGGTTCAATAGGGCGGGGAGGGTTGGTTTTGGCCACCACCCGTTTTTTTCGCGTTCTCCGTGGCGCCCGTACACGACCGTTCTTGGAGCGGCTTGGCTTCTTCCCCTCTAATATTCGTTGTATATCCCGATTGGTGAGGGTCTCATATTTGAGTAGTCCCGCGGCCATGGCATGTAGGGTGTCCATTCTGCTTTTCAGTAATTCAACGGCATAGTTCTGGGCCTTGCGGATGATCCGCACCACCTCTTCATCAATCATGCGGGCCGTGGCTTCGCTGAAGTCCCGATGGGATTGAATCTCCCGCCCTAAAAAGATTTCAGCGTCCTTCTTGCCAAAGGTCATGGGGCCTAATACATCGCTCATCCCCCACTCGCAGACCATTTTCCGGGCGATGGCGGTGGCCTGTTCAATGTCGTTCCCGGCACCGGTGGTTAACTGATTGAAAATGAGCCGTTCCGCCGCCCGACCCCCTAACAGAATCGCCAGACGTCCCTCAATGTATTCCTTGGTATAGTTGTGTTTTTCATCGATGGGTAATTGGGTGGTGATGCCCAAAGCCTGTCCACGGGGAATGATAGTCACCTTATGGATGGGATCGGCCCCAGGGGTCAGCGCCGCCACCAGGGTATGCCCCGATTCGTGGTAGGCGGTCACCTGCTTTTCCTCGTCGGAGAGGATGACGCTCTTGCGCTGGATTCCCATCATGACCTTGTCTTTGGCATCCTCAAAGTCTTCCATGTCTACGGCTTTTTTCCGCTTACGGGCAGCCAAAATAGCGGCCTCGTTCACCATGTTCGCCAGGTCGGCCCCAACTAGTCCCGGGGTCCCCCGGGCGATTTCTTCCAAGTTTACTTTCCGGCGATTGAGGACGATCTTTTTCGTGTGCACCTTCAAAATCCCCAGGCGCCCGTGGAAGTCTGGTACGTCCACCATAATTTGGCGATCGAACCGGCCGGGGCGTAACAGGGCAGGGTCCAACACATCAGGACGGTTCGTAGCGGCCAAGACAATGACCATCTGATCGGAATCGAAACCGTCCATCTCCACTAGTAATTGATTCAATGTCTGTTCGCGCTCGTCATGGCCCCCGCCTAAGCCGGCTCCCCTTTGGCGACCTACGGCATCCAGTTCATCGATGAAAACAATACACGGCGCGCTTTTCTTCCCCTGGTCAAACAGGTCGCGCACCCGGGAGGCTCCCACCCCCACGAACATTTCTACAAAATCGGCTCCGCTGAGACTATAGAAAGGTACACCCGCCTCGCCGGCTACCGCCCGCGCCAACAGGGTTTTACCGGTTCCCGGTGGCCCCACCAAAAGAGCCCCTTTGGGAATGGAAGCGCCCAATTTCTGGTAACGTTTGGGACGTTTTAAGAAATCGATCACCTCCTTCAACTCTTCCTTTGCCTCCACGCAACCGGCTACATCGTCAAAGGTGACCTTGGGCATGTTAGAGGTCCAGACCTTGGCCCGGCTTTTACCGAAACTGAAAATACCCTTCATCCCTCCGGCCCCCCCCTGGACCCGGCGCATGAGAAAGAACCAGAACCCGATAAGGATAATCCAGGGTAACATATTTAAAAAGTATCCGGTCCAGTCGATGCGCCGCTCTTTGAAGCTGTACTGGACCCCATATTTATCCCATTCATCCATCACTTTCTGGTCGATGAAGGGCAGAATTACGTAGAAATATGTCACATTATTCTGAACCCCTAAACTGGTGGTTACAGTTTGGGGTGTGGAGAAACGTCCATGGAAGACCCCTTCAATGATGGTACCTTCGGCGATGACCTTCTGGGTCAAGAAATCACGGTAATAGTAGTACTCTAACTCTACTTCTTTCTGGTTGCCCGATGTAAACAGACTGGAAAGGAAAATGGCCGCCATGAGAATGAGTACCCAAATGAGGGAGGTTTTCCCGGCCCGTTTCCACTGGAACTCGTTTTCTTTTGGTTTATTCCCTGCGTCCCCTTTCTTGGGTAAACCAGATTTAGGTGTGGGTCGACCTTTTTTCTTCCCGGGTTGGTTGCCTGGTTTTCTTGACATGGGTCTAAGAAACATGTTGAAATCCTTCTAACCGGTAAATGGCCGGTAAATGTCGCATTTTTTGATCATAATCCAGTCCGTATCCTACAACAAAATCGGGGGGAATTTCAAACCCAACCATATCAATGGGAAAGTCTAACTGGGCCACCTCTGGTTTCAATAGTAATGTGACAATGGATACGGAAGCGGGAGAAGCCTCTTTCAGCCGTTCCCGGATGAAGCGAATCGTCAACCCGGAATCAATAATATCTTCCACAATGATGACGTGACGATTAGTAATGTCCGCTGAAATATCTTTTAACAGGCGAATCGTTCCCACACTTTCTGTGCCCGCGTAACTGGAAAGTTTCATGAAATCCATCTCGCAATCAATTGTCAACTGGCGCATCAAATCGGACAGGAAAATGAAACTACCGTTCAAAATACCAATTAGAATGGGCACCTTATCCCGAAACTGCTGCGACAAAGCCTCCGCCATCTCCCTTACCCGGGTGGCAATGGTTTGTTCATCAATGAGGACCTGTAGGGTATAATTGCCTATTTGCATAGTCACCGTACTTTAAGAATCATGGAAAGTTCCGCTGGGCGTTTAGTCTTTGGGGTGACCTTCACTTTGTCACTGATGCGCCAACCGCAGACCCATAAAATGTCCTCACCGCCGATGAGTAGCCATTGATTCTCCTTGGAAAGACGGTTCACTTTCACATCGGTGAAAAAGTCGCTGATTTTCTTAGTCCCGGTCATCCCCAGGGGCTGGAACACGTCCCCCGGCTGCCACTGCCTTAATGTTAAAGTACAGTTTTGATACTCGGTTCCGTCGATGGTCTCTTTCCAGGGGTCTTGGGGAAATAGTGTTGCCGTTTCTACCCATTTCCAATGGAAGTAAAAATCTTCACAGTCCAACGTCTCTCCTGGATGTATGGTATAAACCGGTCGGGAAGTGTTTGCCCCCTGTTTCAAAATGAAGGTGGTGCGATTCTTTAACAACCGCCAAGCATTAGGTAGGGTAAACATCTGTCCCGTGGTAGCCTGTTTTAAAAAGGTTTTTAGGCCGTTATAGACATGCCGTCTCCAGGAAACACCTTGATCCTCAACGAAGTGTTTGATCAACCGGACCTGGAGTAGTACAGGTAAGTTGGCCAAAGCATCTATCTCAAGGTGAATTTCACCTTCCTTCCGAGCCGATACAACCTCTGGTAGATACTCCTGAACCATGAAGTTGAGGGCCGCTTCCGTTTCCTGCGCTTGTTGGGCAACCTGCCCTAAGTTTTGTTCCAGTGCCGGGAATTTTTCAGTCCAGCTCGGTAGGACTTGGTGCCGAATAAAATTACGGGGATGGTCTTCCAGGAGGTTTGTGGGGTCGTCAATGAAGGGGATTTGATGCTCTTTGCAGTATGTTTCAATGTCTCCACGAGAAAGGGATAAAAAGGGTCGCACAATTCGCCCTAACCGGGGATGGATGCCCTGTAATCCACTGATCCCGCAGCCGGTGGTTAAATGGGCTAACACGGTTTCTGCCTGGTCTTTTTGATGATGAGCGGTCACGATCCATTGGGCATTGCACTGCTGACGGAGCTTCTCCAAGGCGGCGTAGCGCTCCCGGCGGGCCCAGGCCTCCAGGCTCTCACCACGACCCTTCGATTTAGGATCCAAATGGGCTACGAGACATGGGACCTCCCACTGCCGGCTGGTTTTAACAACCAAATCTTCATCCTGCTGGGATTCAGATCGTAAGTGGTGGTTCACATGGGCAACAGTGAGTCGCAACGGATACGTCTCCCGAAGAGAAGCTAACAGGTGCAATAGCGCCATGGAATCCATGCCACCCGAGACGGCTACTAAGAGGTGATCCCCTGGTGAAAACAGATTCTCCGAAGATAAGAAAGTGTAAAAACGATCTTTCAAGTTATGGGATGAAGCCATGCTTCCCTATGGACAGCTATAAGAATTGGGATACGACTTCGGTGACTTCTTTGGCCGAAGACATAATATAAAAATGGATACAGGGGACTTTATGTTCAATGAGTTCCTGGCACTGTTGCAGGGCCCAGTCGATCCCGATGCGGTAGACTTCCTCCGGCGGTCGCCCGACAACGGCTGAAGAGAGCTTCTCCGGGATATCCACATAAAAATTCCTAGGGATGGTTTTCAGGTGGATGGTGCGGGTCAATATCTTTATCCCGGGAATGATGGGTACCGTAATACCTAAGGCCCGAACCTTCTCCACAAAATCGAAAAATACTCGATTGTCGTAAAACATCTGAGTAACAATATACTCCGCCCCAGCCTCCACCTTCTCTTTTAAGTAGTGTAAATCGGTAGCCAAGTTGGGGGCTTCAAAGTGCTTTTCAGGGTACCCTCCTACCCCGATACAAAAATCAGTGGGGTGTACGTCCACCAACTCCTCTTCAAGATATTTTCCCTGGTTCATGGCCACAATCTGTTTCACCAAATCCACAGCATAATTATTCTGGCTGCGATCAGGTCGCGTGGTGACGTCTTTCCTCAGATCATCCCCGCGAACGGCCAATACATTGTGAATGCCTAAATAGTTCAACTCAATGAGGGCATCTTCTGTCTCTTCCCGGCTGAACCCCCGGCAGAGGAGGTGGGGAACGGTCTCGATATTGTAACGGTTCTTAATGGCTGCACTGAGGCCAATCGTCCCCGGC
>CAZBEL010000122.1:0-5162 GCA_964490885.1 uncultured bacterium | reverse complement strand
GTTCTCTAAATCGGGATGGCGTTCGTTGTTAATGATGATCCGCAGACGACCCTGGTTTTCGCCTAAGGCTACCCCTTCGTCGATGAACACCTCACCACTCAGGGCGTCTAAAGAGCGCAGGAATTCCCGGGCATGGTAATGGATGTCTTCATTACCACGTTTAAAACGGTCTAGCTCTTCCAAGACCACAATGGGAATCGCAATATCATTCTCCTCAAAATGTTGGATACAACTGGAATCGTGGAGGATGACATTCGTGTCCAGGACGAATAGTTTGGGTTTCGATTTTGTTTTTGTCATATTCGTAGTTATTGTTTCTAATTGATCAATGTGCGGGTAACATTCTTGGATAAGTTACTTGTGAGTCGTTCAGGAACACAAGAGAGAGGATACCAGTATTTAACTGTTTTGGTTTGATACTCATTATTCGCTGAAAAAATAGAAGATGATCAAGGCAATTACGAAAATAATGAGGGCCAGGAGTCGCATGATCAGGTTCCCCTGGCGGTAGGGATAAAATGATTGCTCGTTGGACTCCCGTTCAGAGGTAAATTTCCTTCGGTTGTAAGCGATGAGTTTGATACTAAAGATAAACAACCCCAGGAAAAACAATAGACCACCGATTATGGTCAATAAATCCATGACCAAACCTAATGGGAATTCACGAATATCACAAGTAAGGGAGGCATGATGTTCCAAGACGATTTATTAAAGGATAGAACAATTATTGTCACCGGCGGCGGGACCGGTTTGGGGAAATCCATGGCTCGACGCTTCGGGGCTTTAGGGGCTCGAGTAGTGATTGCCAGTCGAAAGCAGGAGGTTCTTGATAAAACCGCTGAGGAATTGCGTGACGAGGGGATCTCAGTACTGGTGGTGGCCTGTGATGTTCGTAAACCCAACCATATTCAGAACCTGGTTGCCGTGACGAAGAAAACTTTCGGTGGCATAGATGGGTTAGTGAATAATGCAGCGGGGAATTTTATCTGCCCCACTGAAAAGTTGACACCAGGTGGTTTTAAAGTAATAGTGGATATTGTACTCAATGGGACTTTCAACTGCACATTGATTATCGGTAGAGAAATGATAAAAGCGGGGAAGGGAATCATCCTCAATATGGTCACAACTTATGCCTGGACAGGTTCTGGTTATGTGGTTCCCTCAGCGGCTGCGAAGGCGGGTGTCTTAGCCCTTACTCGATCCCTGGCGGTGGAGTGGGCTCGGTACGGAATCCGCACCAATGCTATTGCACCAGGGCCTTTTCCTACCCCGGGTGCTTGGTCACGCTTGGTCCCACCAGGACTTAACTTCGAAGAGAAAATGAAACAACGGGTTCCATTAAGACGCTTTGGGCGACATGAAGAGCTGGCCAACTTAGCCGCCTATCTCATGAGTGATTATTCTAGCTACATTAACGGGGAAGTCGTCACGATCGATGGAGGAGAATGGCTCCAGGGGGCTGGGGAGTTTAATGGACTTCAAAGGCTTCCCGATGAGGTTTGGGAACGCCTGTTGAATCGTAAACAGGATAATTCAGATACTGTAGAGGGAGGAAAGGGTAAACAATCATGAAACAGCGCTGCCCAATGATCTTTATTTACTTTTCCTGGCTGGTCTTTCTGGTTGGTTTGGTATTCCTACTAGTGCTACAGGGTATCATGATCATGATCGCATGGTTGTTATGGTTCCCATTGGTGATGTGGATGTATATCAAGTTTTTTCCACGCTTGTCCCGTTATTTGGGTTATGGTAGTGTCCAAGATGAAATGGGGGAGCCCATGGGGAAGTCGGTGGAAAAGGTTACGTTGTATACTGCCTTGGGGTGCCCTTTTTGTCCGTTAGTAGAGCGCCGATTATTAGCATTGCAAAAAGAGTTGGGGTTTACACTGGAAAAGATCGACGTGACTGCAAAGCCCGGGTTGTTAATGAAAAAGAAGATTCAGGCGGTCCCAGTAGTGGAGATTGGTGATCATGTCCTTGTGGGACATGCCACCACAAAACAGCTACGGGAAATGATTGCTTCGGCTTAAGTGGATTGTTTGCCTATCAGCCTTACTAAACTTCGAAAGTTAAGTAAAGTTATATATAGATTTTATTGCCCGAACCAGTAAGTAAGTTTTATTGCTAATAGGTCGTCGCTGGTGGATTGAAATAGGTCTTTTAGATCACGCCAGATTTTGAATTCCCCTGGGTGATTGAAATTAGAGCTGTTGTGGGTCCATACGAGGTACAGGGTTGAACCAGGTTTGAATTCCCAGCGTAAAACAACATTCCCTACGAGAGCCTTATAATTGAAATCCGGGTTCCAGATGGTGAAAACATCCGAAGTATCGCCCCCGGTGGGATCCAGGAGGTAAGTGTTCGTGCTGGCGTCATACAGAATGGATGTTTCGCCTTTGCCATAGATAAGGAACGAATAAGATTTCGGGCGTTGGAATTCCTTGAATTCCGAATAGGCACCCACGGCAATAAAGGGTTGGAAGTAGGATTGGATCGATAATGTAGGTGTCAGAGTGTAGTCGATACGGATATCGGTGGAGATCACTTGTTGGTCCAGGGTTCCCAGGATATAGCGTTTGCCGTACATGACAGTGTTATTGGGATCGGTGATCGTAGTGATGTATTGATCGATACTACGGCTTATGGAATAATTGGGATTAAGATTCAGACGGAGTCTCGTTCCCGCTTTGATATTAACCCAGGCGCCCACCCTTCTGCGCTTGCTCCCCTTTTCGCTATGTCCTCCTCCGGCATTAGCTCCCCAGATGACCTTTTTCCGGCTATCCGAAGAAAAACCGATATTTATAAATGTACCCTCAGGAGAAATGACCATGGGACCACCGCGGAGAATGGTATCACTGAACGTTCGTGGCCCCCAACCACTAAAGCCGTTGATGCTCCAATAATTTAAAAACTGGGCATAGCCGAACATAAAGTACATTTCGTTGACCTTCACACCACCAAAGTTATGGTTGCTGGCATAGGCGGCATTAATCCCAACATAGCGGAACACCTCGCCCGGGTCGTACCATTTATATCCCAATACCAAGTGTTTATTAAGCCGGTCAGTTCCAAAAGTGAGCCCCAGGTCGTTGCTCTCAAAACCAGGGGAGATAATTCCCAGGCCGGCATTGAAAGTAACATGCCCGGTCTCCCTATTCAGAATAATTCGACCAGCGTAGCCGCTAAGATGGGTTCGACTTGTGTCCAGGGTGACATGGTCGGCGTCGGGGCGTTGAAAATAATGACTTGAATTCTGCTGGAGCGAAGTCAGACGAGTTTTGCTTCCTTTCACTTCGGAGTAACCCCACCAGCCAGCCAAAACCCAGTCTTTATCCTTATTTAGAAAAGTCCAGGCGTCGACTCCCGAGGTTAGGGCTTCCTTGTTTAGGAAATCAGTGAGGCTTTCATCATCAAAAAACCGCCGGACATAGCTACCGATGATCCCGACACCCTGCCGGCCTTCGTGGAATTCCTTTTGGAGTCGTAAAAGATTGTAAGAGGTCAGGGGTTCTACCTCCTGGCGGTAGTAATTGGCGTTCCAATCGAGCACATCGGCATATTCCCGATCGGTGAGGGCAGTGAACCCTCCCAGAGACCATTGACCTTTCAATTTTCCGCTGAGCTTGGCTGCCCCCAAGATGGACGTTGCAGATGGTTTTTTAACCCATTTTCCATAGGCATAGCCTTGGGGAGAGCGGCCTACTCGCCGGCTATAAAAGAAGGAAGGTTCGGAAAAGTTAAATCCCCATCGACTGGAGGGGCCTCCTTCTCCAAAAGCAAAAATACTCGAACCCTCAATGAAAAAGGGCCGTTTTTCGCTGTAAAAGGTTTCGTAAGCACTCAGGTTAATCACCGATGGATCGACTTCTACCTGACCAAAGTCAGGGTTGAAAGTGGCATCGATAGTCAAGTTATTGCCAATCCCTAATTTTACATCCGTCCCGATGCCTACCTTGGTATCCTGACCACCGTAGAAAGGGTTATCATCCGAGGCCGGCAGGCGTCCATAGCCAGTGGTGATGTAGGGAATAAACTCTACCCGTTTGGGAGGCTCTATGTCGCGGATGCCATAAAGCGTGGCGAAGTGTGAAACGATACCTGTGGATCCCCGGGGGATATAGGTGTAGAGACTATGTTCTTTTTTACGTTGGATCACCCGGCCAAACTCGATTCCCATGATATTTACTGGCTGGCGAGTAAACCGTAGTTGGGAGAAAGGAATCCGCATTTCTACCGTCCAATTCTTCTCATTGATCTGAGCATGCCCCTCCCAGACACCGTCCCAGTTGTCGTCACTCTGGCTATCATTGGAAATAGTGCCATCACTAATGGTCCCCACGGGATTAATAGTAAAAAAGTATCCTGAACGTTTGTCGTAGTAGGAGTCAATGGCTACCTGGAACTGATCTGAATCCTCGTCGCGGTCCCGGCGCCCCAAGTGACCAATGATGGAATCAGGTCGACTGTCCCATAACCGTGCCCCAACGTAAAGGGCATCGTCGTCATAACCAATCCAAACCTCAGTTTTCTCTGAGGCTGGTCGTCCGTTGTCCGGATCAAGTTGAATGAAGATTGTACAGGGCGGGGTGGTATAAAAAGCTTCCCGTAGATTACCGTCGATTTGAATGGGTTTGTTTAAACGGATTGCAGAAATGTCCCGTTCCCGATAATCTTCTGGGTTGAAATCTTCTGTAGCCATCCCCAGACTGAAAGCGAAAGGGATCCATAAAAAGAGTAAATAATATTTTGCCATATAACTTATTCTTTGTTTAAGAGGAATTTTGGACGAAAGTTTTCGAAAAGGGTAGTCGTTATGGTTTAATGGCCTCGTGTGCGGTTCGCCCCCCATGATTTCGTTTAGATGGGAGTTTTGATCTCTACAGGATAGAGAGAGGATAGAAGAATCATAATTCGATCGGCTCATGAGCTATGTTCGCGTTGCGGATGTTGTTCTATGGTGTAGAAGAGTTTTTAGACCATTAAATAGTACAATTGGTTGTCAATTTTTTCAGGGTTGGAGAACATGAACTCAGTTGTATCAGTGTATTAGAAAAAGGTTCTAAGCCAGGTTGTGACCAATTCACCGAGTAGTTTGTAGATAATGATGGTGTAGGGAATAGCCACGGCAAAGAAAGCGAAAGGGCTGGTTCTGAATTCTT
>CAZBEL010000121.1:0-5195 GCA_964490885.1 uncultured bacterium | reverse complement strand
TGTTAGCCGGCTTCGGTATTATTGCAGTGGGGGTTATTAATGGGGGGGGAGACCTATTCTGGTTTTTTAACCTCAACTCCATTTTAATCGTCTTTGGGGGTACCTTTATGGCCACCATGGTTAATTACCCTATAAAAAATATTCTGGGGTTATGGGGAGTGATTAAAAACGCCTTTTCGGCGGAAAACCACGATTACCGGGGAGTCATCGATAAATTAGTAGAAATGGGGACCAAGGCACGGAAGAACGGAGTCCTTTCTCTGGAAGCAGACTTACCTAGTATCGAAGATAATTTCTTGCGCAATGGGATTGAGTTAGCCATTAATGAGCGTGACCCGGCCCGGCTACGCAACTATCTGAACCTGGAGTTGAATAACATCCAGCGCCGACATAAAATGGGACAGGAAATTTTCTTTTATATGGGAGCCTATTCCCCGGCATTTGGGATGTTGGGCACCATCATCGGATTGATCATCATGATGAACAACTTCTCTGGAGGCCAGGGTGCCAGTGTGGATACACTGGAATTTGACGTGGCACAGAAATTCGCCGACCTGTTGGGAGGGATGGGAATTGCCCTGATCACCACCTTTTATGGGGTTCTATTAGCTAACCTGGTCTTCCTCCCTATCGGGGGCAAACTTACGCGCAAATCCCAGGAAGAACTCATGCTGAAAACCATCGTGGTGGAGGGAATTGTCAGCATCCACGCCAAAGAACACCCATTACTCATGCGGGAGAAACTCATGACCTTCGTTCCCCAGTCCGTTCGAGGCGCTGAGGCTACCTAAAGATGCCGGAATCGAGTTTCGGGCTCTCGGCCGAAGAGGCCAAGGCTAAGAGCACTGCCTGGGCTACCACCTACGCCGATTTAGTCACCCTCCTATTGACCTTCTTCATCATGCTCCTGGTCATTTTAAACGATGCCGAGAAACACATTGATAGGGTTATCAACGTTCTTCTCGATGAAACCTACAAGGAATTGAAAGAGAACGTGGAATCCTCTTACGTGGCCGTAGAACGGGTGACCAAAGGGGTTAAGATCACCATGGCCAGTGGGCGCCTGTTCAAATCCATGGATGATGAAGTACAGCCCATTGTCTACCCTCTCTTGCGGCAGATCGGTGGTATTATTCGCCTGTCTAAGCTCATGCACATTTCGGAGGATCCTCGGTATGCAAAACTCCTCCGAGCCATTCAAAAACGGGGCGGGTTCCTCAATGTGGAAATTCGCTGCGAAGGACACACGGATGACCTTCCCCTGCCACCTGACGCTAAATTCTCCAGCAACTGGGACCTATCTACCGCCCGTGCCCTGAACATTGTTAAACTCCTGAGCAAATTCTCCCAGATCCCGGAAAGTAAATTCTCCGCCATGGGGTACGGGGAATTTCGACCGGTGGTCCCGCTGGATAGCCTGGGGAAAAACTCCCTCACCATTGATGAAGCCCGCGCTAAGAACCGCCGGGTGGAAATCTACCTGGACGCCTTCATTAAAACTCATACCCTCACTGAATAAATCAAGGAAACCCATGCTGAAAACCCTCTTGTACACCGGATTGTTTCTGTCCCTCACAGCCCTGAGAGCCCAAGAAACGGAAGTCATCAAAAAGACCGATATTTACCTGGAACCGCAGGCAGAAAGGAAACTATCGATAGGCCAACTGTACCCCGGAACCACCGTAACCAAGTTAAAGAAAGACCGCACCGGGAAATTCATCAAGGCCACCGTGGAATTTTACATTCCCTTGGAAACCTTGGAGGAAGGACGTATCTCCCACCCCGTGGGGGTGGAACAAATTGCCGATCAAGCCAAATATCGCCTTTTAAAAGCCACACGGGAGGGGAAACGGGTGCGCTTGCAACTGAAAGTGACTAATCTTTCCCGTGACCGGGAATTGGACTTTTCGGCCATGGCCCTGCTGAAGATTCGGGGGGAACGTGAAACCAAGGGAGAATTAAATCCCTTCGAGGGCAAGCACCAGGGATTAGCCATCATTAAACCCTCTCAGTCGGTCGTGGCCGAATTGGTATACGATTTTAAAAAGGAACCAAAACACGTAGAACTGATCTGTACTGGGAAAATGGGGGGGGATAAAGTATACTACAGTTTGGGTTTTTAAGGGTTCATCGAGAACCACCCGCTATTGCTACTAGTCTGTGATTAAATAAGCAGTATTTCCTTTCACTACGTCGGGGTCCCTTCACCGTTTTGCAGGCGGTGTTTTGATCACTTTAAACACCTTTTCCCCTTTCTTAGCCATGCGGTATTTTTCCCGGGCCAGTTGCTCGATATACTTGTAGTCCGTTTCCAGGCGCGTTTTCTCGGCTTCCAACTCCTTTTTACTGCTTCTCAGTTCGGCAATGGTACGCTGGATTTCGGCCCGCTGGGCGCGGAGGCGATAGAGCTGGTACAGGCCGTGGTCGCCGAAAAGGAAAATGAGGACCAACATCAAGGCACCTAAGAGCAGCACCCCCCGGATGATGCGCCGTTGGAAGTCCACCGTTTTTTTGACAGGTCGCCGGGTGCGCCTCCGGCGGAGGGCAGCATAGCGCCTCATGCGCCGCCCAAGACCTCCCGGCCAGCAAAACGGGCTTCCGATCCTAACAATTCCTCGATGCGCAAGAGCTGGTTGTACTTACAGATGCGCTCCGTGCGGGAAGCCGAACCGGACTTGATCTGGCCGGCGCCCACAGCCACCGTGAAATCGGCGATGGTAGTATCCTCGGTCTCCCCGGAACGGTGCGATATGACCACCCCGTAATCATGCGCCTGGGCCAGTTCCACCGTTTCCAGGGTTTCCGTAACGGTACCGATCTGGTTCAACTTGATAAGGATGGCATTCATGCAATCTTCCTCAATGGCCCGCTGCAAGCGGTTGATATTGGTCACCGTAAGGTCGTCACCCACAATCTGAATTTGCGACCCTAACGTGGCATTGAGAATCTTCCAACCCTCCCAATCGTCCTCTGCCAGACCGTCTTCCAAGGAGAGGATGGGATACTGTTCCATCCAGGACTGGTAATAGGCCACCATTTCCTCCGCGGTGAGGGATTTGCCCTCCGAACGTAGTTGGTATCGCCCCTCCTCGTAGAATTCGCTGGCAGCCGGGTCTAGGGCCAGGTAGATGTCCTCCCCGGCGCGGTAGCCCGCTTGGTGGATGGCTTCCAAGATCACCTCCAGGGCTTCTCCATTGGAACGGAGGTTGGGCGCGAAGCCACCCTCGTCCCCTACGGAGGTGTTCAAGCCCCGGCCTTTTAACACTTGCTTAAGGTGGTGGAAGGTCTCGGCCCCCATGCGCAGGGCCTCGGCGAAGGAAGTGGCCCCCACCGGGAAGACCATGAATTCCTGGATGTCAACGTTATTGTCAGCGTGGGTGCCGCCGTTGAGAATATTCATCATGGGGATGGGTAAAAGAGTGGGATGTTCTTTCCCCAGGTACTGGAACAGGGGCTCTCCCCGGTGAACGGCGGCGGCCTTGGCCACTGCCAGGGAGACTCCTAAAAGGGCATTGGCACCCAACTTGGATTTGTTGGTGGTGCCGTCCAACTCGATGAGGGTATGGTCCAGGGCCACCTGGTCCCCGGCTTCCATGCCCAAAAGGGCCGGTCGCAGGATGGTGTTCACATTCCGAACAGCCGTTTGGACACCTTTCCCCAAGTAGCGCTGGGGATCCCCGTCGCGCAACTCCACGGCTTCGTGCGTCCCGGTGGAAGCTCCTGAGGGAACCGCCGCTCGGCCAAAACTGCCATCTCTTAAACGCACATCCACTTCGATGGTGGGATTCCCCCGGGAGTCTAAAATCTCCCGGGCGGTAATTTCCTGTATGCTGGATTCAGACATTGTTACTCCCGATAAAACACACCCAAATTAGAGGGATGGTGAACTAGATTCAACCTCCATTCGGAACTATTTTCAAGGCATCAGGTAACAAAGGCCAAGAGGTACTGGGGAATATGAGACTGGGTGCTCTAAAGTTTTCCGATGAAAAAATGTCCTATAAATAGTAACTTGGCCCACAGACTGAATTTCCCTGTCCAACGCCATTTAACCTCCACAAACACGACCGCTTACAAAAGCGGTATAAACCTCGTCTGGGGGCGATACTGCTAACCAATCCTTCCCAACTTGGGATTGCTTGTGGAACCTTGCCCTGCTTATTTTACCTTAAAGCCTGATCCATGTTGACTGTAAAACACTTCCAAGAGAGCCAGGCCGCGGACTGGGATGCCCGGGTGTGGCGCTCCAACAACGGTACCCTCTTCCATACCCGGCGATTTCTACGCTACCACCCCCCGGACCGCTTCCAGGATCACAGTCTCTTCGTGGAAAAGAACGGCCGGACTTTCGTTCTCTTTCCTGCGGCGGAGGTCACTTCGCCGGAGGGGTGTTTCCTGGTCTCCCATCCCGGGGCTTCCATGGGCTCCTTTGTAGTACCGGAAGACCTCTCTTTTGCCGATGCCAACACACTGGTGCAGCTTTTGATCCGCCACGCCCAAAACGCAGGGTTCCAGGGAATACGAGTGACCTTGCCGCCCACCATTTACAACCGGCGCCTGTCCAATT
Organism: uncultured bacterium; assembly: GCA_964490885.1. GTDB lineage: Bacteria > Fidelibacterota > Marinisomatia > Marinisomatales > TCS56 > CAZBEL01. The sequence goes on along the minus strand of CAZBEL010000121.1, from coordinate 628 downwards.
ACATCGATTTCGCCCTTCTCCGACACGGGTTCCGCTACCGGGTGCGGGAACTGTCCAGCATCCTCTTTTTAGAAGATTCCATTGAGAAGAACCTGGCCAAGTTCAAAGTCTCCCACCAGCGGGCGGTGCGCAAGGCCCGGAAGTCGGGGGTAGTAGTAAAAGAAACGGAGGATTTTGCCACTTTTTACCGGATCTTGAAACAAAACCTAAAAATCCGCCACAACGTGAACCCCACCCACACCTTGGAGGAACTGTTACGCCTGAAAAGCCTGTTCCCCGAACGCATTCAGCTCTTCGGAGCCTACCTCCAGGAGAAGATGATTGCCGGGGTAGTGAACTTTGTGGCTACTGACGAGGTGGTACTGGCGTTTTATATCAGCCATCGCGAACCGTACCAGGAATACCGTCCCATCAACCTGTTGTTCTACCACATATTTGAATGGGCCATTGAACGGGGCTACCGAGTGTTCGATTTTGGTATCTTCACCGTGAATGAAGAACCCAACTTCGGCTTGGCCCGCTTCAAGGAGCGTTTCGGCGCCAGTGGCATGTTCCGGTATACCCTGGAAATCCGCTTCTAAGTCCCCGGTGCGGTAAAATATCAAAGCCCTTCCACTGCAACCCGCCT
>CAZBEL010000120.1:0-5228 GCA_964490885.1 uncultured bacterium | reverse complement strand
GATTCCACAATCACCGACATCAACGGCTCCCCATTAGATGGTAATGGAGATGGCATTGGTGGTGATTCTTTTGTCATCAATTTCCATACGGAAGTAGAAGACACTCATGGCCCTCTAATTGCCGAGAGCAACCTTACTTTTGGTGACTTTACGCCCAATGTAGACGTGGAAGACGTTCTCAATATTGTTTTCGATGAAATTGTTGACGAAACAACCCTTACGCCTTCCTCAGTGGTTTTACAGGAAAATACCACCCCTATTTCCTATGAATGGTTGCACACCACCCTTAACGACCGATCCGTTCTGAACCTTAGACTTACCGATGGATTCAATCCTAATACAGATTACACCATCACCTTTGACCAGACCGTTACGGACTTGTTGGGCAACCCCATGATCCCTACTACGGCAGCCTTTCACACCAGCGAATTAGGCTACGCGGAGATCACGGATATCGATCCCTTTTCATCGGTGAATAACTGGTGGCAACCTAGCGGTAGTGGATCCACAACTGGAATTTTAGCAGGAACGGAATTTGGCACCTCCACGCAAGTCTACCTTCCTGGTACTACGCCAGCGAAAGCGGCCCGGCTCTCCTACGTTTGGGACACGAACGCTACGGATCATTTAATCAGAGAATACCTATCAGGTGGCCCACCCCGGGCCGTTCAATTCGACACTAGCTACACTCTCCAGTGTTACATCTATGGCGATGGAAGTTACAACCTGTTTCGTTTTGCGGTGGACGATCATCTTCCTGATGCAGCCGCTGCTTACCATGAAGTAAGCCCCTGGTACACCATTGATTGGACTGGGTGGAAACTCGTGGAGTGGGACCTGGGATCTGACCCCGTGGGGACCTGGATCGGGAACGGGATCTTAGAAGGCACCATGCGCATTGACAGTTTTCAATTAACTTACGGAACCGGCGCCGCCCCGACGGGTACGATCTACTTCGATAACTTGCGGGTAGTGAAAAAAGGTATTCTGGCTACACAACCGCCATCGTGGGCCCTTCCGGAAATGTACTCATTAGGGCAAAATTATCCGAATCCCTTCAACCCCACGACCACAATTCCCTACCAACTGCCTAAAGATGGCCACGTACGTTTGGCTGTTTATGACCTATTGGGGCGTCATGTTGTCGACTTGATCAATGGATTTCAGACCCGAGGAGCATACAAGGTCACCTGGGATGGGCGCGATACCCAGGGCAACCAGGTTTCATCGGGGATGTACCTTTACCGGTTGGAGAGTGGTGGCTTCGTAGCAAATAAACGCATGCTTTACCTGAAGTAAGTATCCACCTATGAAAAAAACACTCTGCCTAATATTCTTCCTTTTTGGTTTTTTAGGGAAGACCAGCGCACAAGACACCCTTAAGACGCCGGTCGTTTCGGGACTTGACAATCTGCTTCTTAATCACCTGGATAAAATCCAGGGACAAGTTTTAGCTCTGGTGACCAACCAAACCGGCGTCGATCACAACAGCACCCCTAACTACAAACGACTCATGGACCTGAAAGGGGTTACCCTGAAAGTCATTTTTTCACCGGAACACGGACTCTTTGGCGAAGCCGCCGCGGGAGATACCGTCACTTACAGAGACACCCTTGCGTCACTTCCCAAGGTCATTAGCCTCTATGGTAACACCAGGAAGCCCACCCCTGAGATGTTAAAGGGGGTCACCCTAATCCTGTACGATATTCAGGATGTTGGCGCCCGGTTTTACACCTACATTACCACCATGGGACTGGTCATGGAAGCAGCCGGGGCTTTGAATATCCCGGTATTGGTTTTGGACCGTCCCAATCCCCTAGGCGGTGTTGTAGTGGAGGGCCCCCTGTTAAAACCTCAATTCCGCTCTTTCGTAGGTTATTACCCCATTCCCATCCGTTACGGCCTAACTGTTGGAGAACTGGCCCTGATGATCGTGGGAGAAAAGTGGATCGAACCGCAACCAAAAGTGGAAGTTATGCCGCTCATCGGTTGGAAACGGGACATGTTATACGACGAGACTGGACTTCCCTGGGTAAAACCCTCCCCCAATATCACTGATTTAGAGACTGCCCTGCTTTATCCAGGCAATTGCCTTTTAGAAGGAACCAATATGAGCGAAGGCCGGGGAACACGCCAACCATTTAAACTGATCGGCTCTCCTTGGTCTACGTATGATGTAGGGAAAGAATTAAATAGCATGAAACTTCCGGGAATCATCTTTAAACCGGCAAAGTTCACTCCTCGAGCTATTAGAGGGATGGCTGAGAATCCTAAGTTTAAAAACCAGGTTTGCTTGGGGATGAAAGCAAAGGTCACCGATCCTCGGGCTTTCCAAAGCGTTCGCACTGGTGTCCAAATCCTTTACGTGACAAATGCCTTTGAGGGGGGTCTTTTTAAGATAAAACCAGCCTGGTTGAATAAGCTGTGGGGTACGCCAGAATTGGTCCAATTACTGTCGGGGAGGACCAATTTAAAAACGGTCTTTGCCCATCTGGAAAAGGACGAAGACGCGTTTCGAAAACAGAGAAAACCCTACTTGTTATATTAACCCCTGTTTCTCGCTGACTTCCTATCCACTGGAAAGACGACTACTTTAACAGCAACAATTTCCTTGATTGGGAAAAACCAGAAGTACCCCCAGTTATACTATAAAAGTACACCCCTGAGGGTAAAGGTTGCCCCCCACTATCCTTTCCCTCCCACGTAATTTGATGCCAGCCGGCATTGTCGGCTTCGCTAACCAAAGTCACAACTTTCTCACCCTGCAAAGTAAAAATGGACAATTCGACCTTGCTTGCTGCGGGTAATTTGTACGTAATCGTAGTAACTGCATTAAATGGATTGGGGTAAGCAGGGTATAGAACAAGGGAAAATGATCCTGTCTTGGTTTCGTCACCATTAACGACTGGTAGATAAGAACTACCTAAAGCCGTTAGCAACGGTTGGTTATTCCCTATTCCATCCTGCCCCAAGGCCCAGATCATGACACCACCTAATTGACGATCCAGGACGTACTGGGCTTTAATTGACAATGAGGTAGTATCATCAAAAGTGATCAACTTTGTATGGGCAGCATTCTGGGCATACGGTACCTGGGCCAAATCGTCCCAGTGATACTCCCAACCATTGGTCAAGGAATCTCCGATAGCGTCAAAATAATGAAAGGTATCTCCTCCCGTACTGGGGCCATTAATGTCGGTCGCCATAAACTCCCTACCATAGAAAGGAACGCCAAGATTTAACTTGTTTTGGGGAATACCGCGTGTTGTTAGCAAATAGTTGATCCCCGTGTCACAAGCGCCTTCCGGATCCCCCGGTGGCGAGGGATACAACGGCGCGTTGTGTCCGGCATGACTTGTCCAACCCCCATGAAAATCATACCCCATCATGCTAAACCAATCGACATAATTCTGGAGGATTTCGTAGTCCACCCACTGCCCAAACCAGTCGCTACTGGCTACTGCCATTGTTAGGAGCAAGGGAGGTTCTACCTGTTGGAATACGGTATACATCTCCTGGACTAAAAGGGTCAAGTTGGCCCGGTCGGTAGCGTTCGCAGGGTGCTCCCAATCCAAATCTATACCGTCCAAGTCATAAAGATCACAAAGAACAAGCAGGTTATTAATAAAAGTCTGTCTAGCAGAAGAGGAAGCAGCCATGGAAGTAAAGCCATCTGAGAGGCCCCAGCCACCCATGGCCAAGAGAAGTTGCATTCCTTTAGCATGGACAGTATTACTCAAAGTTGTGTCCAGGAGACCCTCAAACATTTGAATGGAACCGTCACTTTCCGGCCAGGCAAAGGCTAGGACTACATGAGAGAGCAAGTCCCCTTTTAAATCCTCAGGGGGTAGCCGGTCTCGCAGCCAGTGGGGGTAATACCCTACAATCCGCTGTTGGCCGAATATTCCTGCTGTGGTAAAAACCACAACCAAGGTTAAGAACAAACGAACACGTTTGTCCCCTCCTATCCTGTACAAACCCCACATACTCAGGGCAAAATGTAAGCTATTTTAATAAAATAATCTTCTGGGAAGCGTGATAAGCACCGGCCTGAAGATATACCACGTACATCCCAGCACTTACTAGGCGACCGGAAGCATTTTTCCCATCCCAGACCACGGATTTACGTCCAGCCATCTGATGGGCTTGTACCAACGTACGTATCTGGCGCCCTAAGAGATCGTAAATCACCAGATTGACCATTGATTCGACAGGTATTTGGTAAGAGATAGTCGTCGTGGGATTAAAGGGATTCGGAACATTAGGATAGAGGGTGAAGGTATTGGGAAGGGGTGTTTTTCCAGGACCAGCCGTGCCAAGGGGAGTTTCGTCTGCGATACGAAGATCGTCAAAGGTTAAGCGTCCGAAGGGAGCCGCTCCGGGAACGTAGGTAAGTTGAATACTATCGATACGCAGCATGCCATCCAAAACGCCATCACCTATCCAGGTCCCGGTTCCATCGTTGGCCATATCCCAGGTGACAAGCCGCCATCCTTTCCAGTCCACCGTATACCAGGGGCTGACCTCGTGATAACTGGCACCGCTGGACGGCACGTGATCATCCACTGCAAACCGAAATTGGTTCCCACTCCCATCACCAAAGACATAGACCTGCAACAGGTGGTCTCCAGTAAACTGGACATTTCGAGGTGCACCGCCAGACAAGTATTCACGGATTAGCCAAGCGCTGCTATTCACATCCCAACCGTAGTTGATTTGTAGCGCTTTTGTACTTCCGGTAATATGATTCACAATCTCTGTATTCACTTCAATCCCAGTGCTGTCAGTGATGATGCCGGTTGTGCTCCCGGACATCTGGGGCGCCCACCAGTTCGCGGTAATGTCCGTCTCAAAAGGATCAATGGAGGTAAGGTCTAAGTCCATGATCCCTGTGCGAAAGCTGAAGGCGCGGGCCGTTGTCATGGCATTCCCAAAGTTATCCATAAGACCAGGTAAAATACGGGTAACATATGTTTCATCCGGCTGTAACGTCTCCGTGGGGAAAAAACTCACGATACTCTGTCCAGCGAACACATAATGTTCCAACACACCTTGCACTGGTACATTATTCGCCAACCTTTCCAAAACAACGAGGGTTTCAATAAGAGAATCGGGGCCAACCTCTTCGTTGAAGTTGATGTTTACCAAGGGTTGTAGTTCTACTTCCTGGGCAACCCGGCCGCGGAAACGCATGGACAGTTTCACCTTGTTTCCATCTTCAAGAAACT
>CAZBEL010000119.1:0-5242 GCA_964490885.1 uncultured bacterium | reverse complement strand
ATCCCAATAGGAATTTTCCGTTAGAAGACTTCCCCAACTGTCAAACAGCTGAATGGCGTCCACCCCTGATGCGATCTGCATTTCAAAGTACTGGATCAGCGCGGTTGTGATTTTTCTCATTAACGATTCAAATAAATCCGGAGCGCCGTACAACAAGGATTTTATTTCCGCGAAATGAACAGAGCTTCCTCCTTCCACCATATATACTGCCAATGTCCAGGGGGCACCTCCGAACCCGATCAGGGCGGTTTTATCGCCAAGTTCCTTGCGAGTGAGTTTGATCGTCTCGGCCACATAGTTCAGTTTCTCAGGGATGTTTTCGGGAGTAAGGGTGTCAATCTTCGCTTGGGAGGAAACGGTGTATTCCATCGCGATGCCCCCCTGTTTGCGAAAGGAGTATGGCTGTCCCATGGCTTCGGGAATCACCAGAATATCGCTGAACACGATGGCGGCATCGAAACCAAATCGCTGAATGGGCTGCAACGTGACCCGGGTAGCCAGTTCCGGAGTCTGAACCATGGTTACGAAATCGTACTTACTTTTCAATTCACGATATTCAGGCAGATAACGTCCGGCCTGACGCATGACCCAAATCGGTGGACGATTCAGCGGCTTACGGCTGCAGGCGGCAAGGAATCGTTCCCGGGAACTGAATGTATCGGGGGTTACATTTTCTGAAGGTTTACGATCGGAAACCATTATGCTGTTTATGCTCTTTCATTTTGCAAGCGGGCAATCCCTTTTAGGTAATTCTTTATATCAGGCGTAACCAATTCCTCGAAAACATTACCGCCAGACGATTGTATTTCGGCGCTGGTCGCGGGCCCGATGGAAATCAGCCGTGAATCGAGGCTCTCCAAGTTCGGAAGTCCCGTGGATTTTAAAAATCCCTTTACGGTGGAGGGCGAAGTAAAAACAATGTATTCATCCGGTTTGTTCCGGAAATGTTTAGGCACGTCTTTATTGGATAAAATCCTGGTTGCGTATACCACCACGCACAAATATTCCCATCCCTGCTTTTCCAGCCACTGCGGAAACTGTGGCCTGCTTTTCTTAGCGCTGAACAGAACGACCGGTTTGGGAGGAAGTCTTTCAAACGCCTGTATCAATCCCGCGCTGTTTTGCTTCGGGGGTTGGATAGCAGGAAACCCAAACGTTTCCCTAACCGTCTCAGCCGTGGCATTGCCCACGGCCCATACCGTTAAGCGATGAAACGGAAGGGACAACCGCTCTTCCCGAACCCAATGTTCCAACCCGATAACACCGTTCTTGCTGAAAAATACCACGTAAGGTTCCCGATTCAACCATTCCAAAACCGGTGCGAAATCTTCCGGATGTTTATATTCGATTCGGATTGTTGGCACATGGTAATAATCAATACCATCAGGAAGGGATTGAAGCGATTGGTTGTTGCTGAGTCCCGTGTACAGGATCGTCGCGGTCATCGGTTCAGTATTTCCTTCCCTCCCAGGGCGATAAATTGGTCAGCTAACTCCATACCCAGTTCTTCCGGCTGTTCCGGCGATCCGGTTAAGGTACGGCACAGCGATTCGCTTCCCTTAAGGTTGGAAATAAATCCGGTCAAAATCAAACGGTCATCCCGGATCCGTCCCCAGGCGCCCAAAGGGATCGAGCACCCTCCCTCCAACCGCCGCATGAAGGCCCGTTCAGCCAAAACGGCCTGCACTGTGATATAATCGGAAATCGACTTCACCAGCTCTAAAACGTCGGTTCGCTCGCTGTTTACTTCGATTCCGATTGCTCCCTGGCTGACGCTGGGGATAAACGATTCCGGATTCAGATATTCAGCAATGTGTTTTTGTTCGCCGAGCCTTTCAAGGGCCGCGGCGGCCAGAATGATTCCGTCCCAACCAGCCTCCCGTAGTTTCCTCAGACGCGTGTCGATGTTGCCCCTGAGTTCCACAAATTTAATATTGGGTTTTCGCAGCCGGACCAAGGCTTGGCGACGATAACTGCCTGTGGCGATAACACCGTCATCCGGAACGTCGGCCAACTGGCACCACTTGAAAGAAACAAAGGCATCACGGGGATCCGCCCGTTGCGGTGATCCGGCAAAAACAAGACCTTCAGGTAAGTTCGTCGGTAGATCCTTTAAACTATGCACGGCGCACTGAATCTCGTCAGTCAGCAGCGCGTCTTCAATTTCCTTGGTAAACAGTCCCTTACCGCCAATTTTCGGCAACGGAACGTTCCCGATTTTATCGCCCCGTGTCTTGATCGGTATTATTTCAACCCTAAGATTCTCATGCCTTTTCCGTAACAGATCACTAACATAATTGGCTTGCCAAATGGCCAATTGGCTGCCTCGTGAGCCAATCGTTAAAGTTTTCACTTATCTTTTCCTTTAAAATCATATAGACGGAACAATTCCCATATAACTTCAATTTTGGAAAGATCCAGTTTGTGCCTGTTGGACATACCTCGTAAACTAGTTATAGGATAATGCAACAATTTTCGAATAATGCTTTTCGATAGCTGTTCCATATGGGAATATTCCTTTTCCGTGGTTTTATGGGCGTACTTTTTAAGTTCCTGCATCCGAATGGCATCAAAATATCCCGTTAATTTGGATATTGTCGGTACAACTTCAAGTGTTCTTAACCAGGAAAAGAACTCCTCTCGGATATTAAAGACAATCGATCTTGCTGCTGGGATTTCTTCTTTTCGTTTTCCAAGATTATCCGCGATCACATTTTTTAAGTGATCAATGTTGTAAGAAAAGGCCTCCGATATTTTTGCAATACGCGGATCGATAACCCGGGGAGTACTAATGTCAATTAATAAAAGCACGCGATACTTACGACCTTTCATTGCCCTGGTCATATCCTTGTAAGTAATTAAATAATCGGGAGCTTTCACAGCCGTTACAACGATATCCGCCTTGAGCAAAGCGTCAGGTATTTGATCCAAAGGGATTGCCCTTGCCCTTCCGTTGAATCGCTCTGCTAATTGCTTCCTTCTTTTCTCACCGCGATTTGCAATGATGAATTCATTGCATCCGATCTCCATAAAATGTTCGGCCACCAATTTTGATGTTTCCCCGGCTCCAACCAGCAAAATATTCCGGTTTTGGAAAGACCTGAATATTTTCCGAGATAATTCAACCGCTGCCTGACTTACCGAAACCGCTCCGCGACACAAATTAGTGTGGGTATGAATGGCCTTTCCGGCCCGGATAGCAGATTGAAAAAGCCGATTAAAAACTGGAAAGGAATATTCTTTGGAAAGAATCAAATCATAACTTGACTTTACCTGGGACAGGATTTGACGTTCCCCCAGCATCATGCTTTCTAAACCACCGGCAACGCTTAACAGATGATCCACAGCCTCTTCATTTTGCAACATCGACGGTTGAATATCCGGTTGTATTATCTCTGTGTTCATGAGGGAAAGATATTGTTCCACCAACCATTGCCTAAGGTCCGAAAAAGATAACGGCGAAACAAAATAAAATTCCGTCCGATTGCAAGTGGACAGGATAGCAATTTCGCGTATTGACGAATCCGTCCCCATCGCCGCGTCGATGAACCTGGATGCCATTTCTTTATCGACGGAAATGCGATCCCGGAATTCAACCGGCGCATTTTTATGGCTAAAGCTGATTACAGCAATGGTATGTGCGGAACTCATGAAAAACGATGAAACGTTTGAAAAAACATACTAAATATGACTATTGATATAAACAAGATGAGAAATCCCCAGAAAGTTATCAAACTCATTCTCAGACCTCGCAAACCCAATTTCCAGGAAACAATCCAGCCAGTGGCATAAATAATCCACGCAATGTCCGTGATGACAATCTTGGGATCCGGTGTGAAAAAATACCCTAGGATTTTATAGGCCCACAGATGCCCGAGAAAAACCCCTATTCCTAAAAAGATTATGCCAAACCCGGTAGCAAACATTCCCATTTTCTCGACCGTTTCCAGAGTAGGTAATCGGTCATATATCACACCAAAATGGTGACGTTTTATTTCTTTCGCCAACATAAGATACATTAAAGCGTACAGAGCTGCGATCGCCAAAGCGGAAATACCCAGCAAGGTAAGGGTGACGTGAAACCCGAACATGGGGTTCGATAACAACTCATTTGACGTGCCGAATCCATTAATAAACATCGAAGCAATCAACTGAAACAGAAAAACGATCGAAAGAAAAAACAAACCGGTAGATCCCTCCCGGTTTGTTCGTTCAATGATAAAATACAACACCGCAATATTCAGCCCCAACATAGAAAAGGATTCCGGTGAATTTGAAACAGGAAAATATTGAAAATAGAGACCTTTACCTACAATATAAACTGTATGAAGGATGATTCCGATAAGGAGTATTGTCGATGCCAATTTCCCATACCGTGAATTCTTCGAATTAAAGTGACTTACATAAAAAATAAAAGAAAGGCCATAAACTAATGGCAACAAAACGTTCAAAGCTTGTAAAAATATAGTCATGATTTTTACCCGGTCAAATTGTGAAAAGAAGGTTCCTAATTGAAGTTGATTGGATTATGTACTCATCCAAATGTGTTCAGTAGAATTTATTATAGTAATCGTATCTGGGCGATTTCTCTTTTTTAATTCCGCTATTCATTACACGATGCTTTTTATTGAGTACAGGTGGCGCCGTAATCAACCTAAGTGATTGGCTTTTACGTGATTGGAATCTATCGGGTTTATCCTATTTCCGCAAAGTGTTCAAATACATTTATAACTTCAGTATGTTTTCTCGATGTTTTAATTATGGTTCGTCACAATAATGTGTACCTGAGGGATAATTTTTTAAATTTTCAAAAAAAAGAAGGACACAATGTCAACAAGTTTGATGTACCATGCATTGGGTATGAAGGATCAGGAGTATATCAAGACTGAATATAAATCCGAATCAATCAGTATTCATGTAAAGACTGAAGAGAATAAGCTACGATCCACGATGCAGTGAATGTAGCAGCCATGATGTAATAAGGAAGGGTATGGTTCCCAGGACATCCCGCAGTAGAAATGTTGGTTTTAAACCAATTTTCTTCAAGATAGATATTCAACGCTTGTATTGCAATTCATGCGGTGTTCTTCGTTAAGAGCATATAAAGTTTGCTGATATAAAAGCGATTTACTCATGCGTTTAACTGGACGATTTTAGGTGTTGCTCTTTCTTTTGAACTGTTTTTTGCATTTTTACGAAACAATAGAATGGCAGCACTAGTAGTGGGAACGAACTTTATTCC
>CAZBEL010000118.1:0-5298 GCA_964490885.1 uncultured bacterium | reverse complement strand
GCCGCTGCACACGGCCCTCAGGTTGTCGAAGTGAATAGTTCACTAAGAGCTTTTTTACTAGCTCCAAAAAGAAAAGCAAAAGATAAGATACTAAAAAAGAAGAATTTTTTCATAATGATCCCCGCAAGTTTGGTTACGATAAGTTAGGCGTAATTGATTCTCTTTTTCAACCGCTCCTTAAAATATTGCCGACAGGGTTAGTTTAAACCCATCCTCAAACGGCTGTATTATACGACACACACCGTTGCTGCATACCAAGCCACCTTGCTGAGAGCCGTACATTAAAGTCAATCGGTGAGTTGGGGTTAGATTCAAAAGTAATTCTACGGAAATCCACTTGCGGTCGATGGACATAATGTTACTCAGTAAAGATTCTAACGGGTTCTCTTGATTACTTACAAAGGCCGAAATTCCCTCTCCGGCAGAAATGGCGTCGATGATTAAGGAAAAGGACCAAGAAGGTGACTTCCCAATTCCCAGGCTAAAGAAGGTATTGACCTGATGATCTACACTATGACCTTTATCATCAATGAAATTTGATAACAAACTGTCAACGATAACCACACCGTTCTGGGTTTCTTTAAACTTCAATCCCTTAGTGAGAATTTGGTACTCTGCCTTGAGTTCCACACTCCAGCCGTTGGAAAAGTAGTATTCGAAAAAGGTGGGATAGGTAAATCCTTCGATTAACTCGTACTGCAGTCGATCCGAAGTAACCGTTACCACATGCCATCCAAGGGTGGGGATATCCCTGGTATAAGCACCAGCTACGATGTAATGAAACGCATCGTCATTGGCGTAACCTTCGATCTCAGCATAGATTTCTTTGAAGGGACTGGCAGCGGGATCGGTAAGGGGTAAAAGCGGGTCACGCTTTTCAGAAAACCAGCCAAACTGAGGCGTGCTCCACCAACTGGCGGTACGACTGGCTTGAGCATAGTGAAGAAGCAGGGTTGTACTGCCAAAAAGTGGGCCCTGGAGTTCTACCTGATAGCCGACTTCATCGGCAAAATCCACTTGGTGGGTAATCCGGTTTAAGAGATGGGTAGAATGCTCAAAGATAGCCGTGGGTGGTTTTTGGAAATCAATCCGACCTCCATAGTTGTTCACAAAATCCCAACGGTTTAAAGGTTCTAGCTGAGCAAAACGATAATTCTTATAATCCAGGGAAAGAGACCAGGACCCGGGATAAAAATTCAGATTCGCAAAAAACCCACGCCCTTCATTTACAAGGGAATCCTGCTCTAAAAAAGTTTGTGAACGATAAGATTCATGGGTGGTCTTAGTGACATATTCCACATAGGCGTCGAACCTATCTCGGGTCGTTTCCAGGCGCAGACCTTGCAAACGGTGAATTAAAGGAAGAGTGTCAGGTAGGAAATACTGATTATAAGGAATGGGGTGGCGCTCACGGGACTGTAAGAATGAATACCCAAAAGATAGGTTTTGAAAATGTTTGACGAGATCAACACCAAAGAGGGAATGATGCGTTGTGTAGTTTGGGGTACGGTCATTGAATCCTAAAACTAAATTAGTGCTTTTGGAAATGTCCTGGTTTCCAGCGAGGATTTGTCCCTGAAAGCGTTCTGTTTGGTACGTAAACACCACACCAGTAATACCATTATCCAGGTCGATAGCTTGATCATCCAATTGATTTAGGATCAACCCGCGACCCCATATCTTGTAAATATCGCCCACCTCAATTTGTGCTCGTTCTCCGCGGTATTCGATTCTGATTTTACGCAGGCCCGAAATCCTTTTCCCTAACTCAGGTGGATCACTAAACTCGAATTGTAGCCAACTGATCGTTCGACCCCAGTTAGCGTTAAGATTCAATAACGTTTCGGTATAATTATAATGGTTCTTACTCTCTCCCCACCGTAACTGCACATCACCGGTCGTGGAAAGCTGGCCGAATAGATACACTCCCAGAATAAAAAGAATTCCGAAAAACCAAGAACGCATTATGTGGAGGTTATTCGCTGGCTTTCTGTTCCGGTTTTAAAAGCTGCTTGATCTGCCTTTCTATTTCCTTCTCATCCCCGGGAATATAACCTTGATGCCGCCAGACGATCTGAAAGTTCTCATCAACTAAAAGTGTTGTAGGTAAGACGATGGCATTTAACTGCTGGGCAATCTGCTGGTTAGGATCCAGAGCCACAGTGAAGGTATACTTGCGCGAGCGAATGTAGCTTTTGACTTTAGAGAGACTTTTAGGTGTGTCCTGGTTGATTGCCAGGATAGTAACTCCCTGATCCTTATAGGTCTGGTAAATCCGCTCTAAAAAAACCATTTCTTTCTTGCACGGAGCACACCAAGTGGCCCAAAAGTCGATGAGGACCGGTCCCTTGGCAATAAAAGTGGAGATTTTTACCTGGCTTCCATCTAACAGCTTAAGGGTCAAGTCGGGGATTTTTGCTTCTTCACTAAAACTAACATTATGAAGGGACAGAATTAAAAAAAGGCTTATAGCAAACTTGTTGTTAACACTCATCCTTAAATCCCTGTGCTGCTATTAGCTCAGATCAGAGATATTGTTGTAGGAAGGTGCTCAGTTCATCCTCGGGAACAAACTTCAGACTAACGCGACGTATTTTCTCGATGCGTTCCCTATCCGTGGTAAAAGTATATTTCACCGGGATCGTAACCGATTCCATGGAAACTTGTAGTGACCAGCCCCCAACGGCAAACACAATAAGCGGTGAAAAATAGTGCACGGGGAGAAAGAGAATACGGTCGGAGCTTAGTTGATAAATACTCACTTCGGGTGTATCAGCGATTAAAACAATGACTTGATCTTGTTCGTCAAAGAAGCGGATGACGGGCACGGACCGATACTGCCCCTGGGATATGCGTTCTTTCAAGTCAGGGGGGAAATTGAACTTGTCACGGTTAAAATAAAAGAATGTCAGGGAGCCATCTTCCTTAAGCCCGGTGTAGGGTAAAGAAGTCAGCATGTCCTTGATTAAATTCTCTTTCAGAGAATAGGTCACCGGAAAGATCACCGTCATCTGGTCGCGGTTTTCTTCATCATATTCGAATTGAGGCCTTTCCATTTCCACTTCATATGGGTTGGCCATGAGCTGATTCAATACCGTCAGTAACATCTCCGTATTCGCCTGATTTTCCGGCTTATCGGTCACCTTGCTGTCAGCACTAAAATCCATCGTCCATTCGTTGTCCTCTTTCCGGACGGCATCCCTTTCTGGCAAGGCGCGAGCCCCAATCACTAAATCCATGGATTTCTCTAATTCGTCGATGGCTTTTTCCATGGATTTAGAAACATTCTTGGACTCGCTAAAATAAGTGGGAGGTGGTGTTTTTTCTTTGGGAGTGACTAAGGGAGGATAGGTCTTTTTTACAACCTTTTTCTTCGGAAGTAACGGCATGAACATGGTACTTAAGACGTCGGTGATTTCCTGGTACAAAGTAGGCAGTTCAGCGTATTTACCAGACACGGAACGACGGTCGACTTCCTCCCAAGTGGCGATATCAATCAACTGAAGATTGACGTTCAGTTGGTCCAACTTCCGGTTGTACTTACCCAACAGCAGTAAATTTTTCGATCCCCGGGGCTGGTGCAAGAGTAGAGTGCGGTTATTCATGACCTCTTCTAATGCATCGCGGTCTTTTAATTGAAGGCCTGCTTTATCTCCTAGGGTTTTATATAGCATATCCACAAACCCCTGTTTCAACCAGTCCAGGTCGGCATCGTTCTGAGTATTCTCAAAAGGTAAAATATAAAGGTAGATCGTTGGGGCTGCCACGAGAGGAATGATCCCCAGGGACCAAATACCTGTGGCAAGGATCATTCGTTTAACTTTGGTCATGGTCTGGCAAATTACCCGTTTTCCAGTTCTTTTTCCAAAGTTTATTTCACCTGTTTCGGGTGGGTGACTTAGGGGGCTTTGGCACCTGCTTGACGTTTACTGATTTTCGCCCAGGAATCGCGCAGGGGCACGATGCGATTAAATACCAAATGTTCTGGTTTTGAGTCGCGACGGTCGACGCAAAAATAGCCAATGCGCTCAAATTGATAACGACTGCCAGGAGTAGCATTGGCGAGATTTGGTTCTACCCAGGCTGATAAAACCTCCAGTGAATTGGGATTTAGATTATCTCGCCAATCACCGCCTTCCGGTACCTGGTTCGGGTCGGGGGTTACAAAGAGTCGGTCGTAAAGACGTACTTCCGCTGGGTGAGCATGAGGAGCCGAGAGCCAGTGGATGGTCCCCCTCACCTTTCTCCCGTCAGGTGCAGAGCCACCTTTCGTAGCAGGATCGTAAGTACAACGCAACTCTATAACCTCCCCTGTTTGCGGATCTTTTAACACTTCCTGGCAAGTGATAAAATAGCCATACCGCAGCCGCACTTCCTGCCCTGGTGCCAGACGAAAATATTTAGGCGGTGGTGTATCCTGGAAGTCATCCCTTTCAATGTAAAGATGACGACTGAAAGGGATCTTACGTGTGCCGCTCTCAGGGTCTTCAGGATTGTTAATAGCGGTTAGCTCTTCTACTTGGTCTTCGGGATAATTGGTGATTGTCACTTTCAAGGGGCGGAGCACAGCTAACACTCGGGGAGCCCGGCGGTTCAGATCTTCCCGAACGCTGTGTTCCAAGAGGGCTACATCAATGATGCCATCTCGTTTAGCCACCCCGATTCGCTTGCAAAAATGACGGATGGCAGCTGCCGTATATCCACGACGGCGGAGACCTGAAAGGGTGGGCATACGAGGGTCATCCCATCCGGTAACGTGTCCTTCCTCTACCAAACGCAATAATTTACGTTTGCTCAATACCGTATAACTGAGGTTCAAGCGGGCAAATTCGATTTGTTGGGGCCGGTAGACCCCTAAAGCTTCTAAGAACCAGTCGTAGAGGGGACGGTGATCCTCGAACTCTAACGTACACAGGGAATGGGTGATCCGCTCTATGGAATCTTCTAAACCGTGGGCCCAATCGTACATGGGATAGATACACCATTGATTACCTGTACGGGGATGTTCGGCGTGTAAAATACGGTACATAACTGGATCCCGCATGTTCAAATTGGGCGCGGCCATGTCGATCTTGGCCCGCAAGACACGGGCACCATCCTCAAACTCTCCCGCCCTCATCCGGCGGAATAGATCTAAATTTTCTTTGACAGAGCGGTTGCGATAAGGACTCTCTTTACCCGGCTGGGTCAAGGTGCCCCGATAGGCGCGAATCTCATCGACAGTCAAGTCACAGACGTAGGCCTTCCCCGCTTTGATGAGTTGTTCGGCATACTCATTCATTTGCTTAAAGTAATCGG
>CAZBEL010000117.1:0-5310 GCA_964490885.1 uncultured bacterium | reverse complement strand
GCCACAGTGGTGCGAGCCGGGGCGATCAAAAAGGCTGGGTTTTTCGATGAGCACTTTCAAATCTACGGTGTGGAAGATACAGAATACGCCTATCGACTCTACAAGCGGTCACCTGGGGGATTCTTCGCTTCCCAAAGACCTCTTTCCTGGCACCACCATTACCACACCTTCCAGGAAACTTGCGAGAGTTTATACCAGTGCGGTTTCGAGAACCTCCCTTACCTTCAGTCTATCCAACCCCAAGTTGCGACCCTTTTTGGAATACACTACGCCACTTTTTCCAAAGAAGACTGGTGGCAGGGGCTAACGGGACAGGTCTTATTAAAGCCATGGTTAGCCAAGGTAGCCCAAGGGCTTTATCGATGGACACCATATCCGTTCTCTAATACCTTGGTGCGCTACCTGGGGCTCTACCACTTAGTAAACGGTTACCGTGATTGGTTGAAGAAGCAAGGAGCGGGTAGGGTTTCTGTCTAAAAATTAACCCGCAAAAGCTGACGAGTCGTGACCTATGAAGGGGGTTTCCCCGAGGAAATACGTGTGGAATATTCTTTGTTGAATATTATCGAAATGTGCTTAAATTCCACCGAAAAGATGTTCATATTCGACAAAACGAATACATCACAATTGACAAAACGGGGATAACTGTCCCCGTTTTTACATTGAACCAAACCAAGGAGGAACAATATGGCTGATGTAAGTTCAACCGTAAAAACCGTCGTTGATGGAATCGTGAGTTTGATCAAGGGTTTGATCGTGTTCTTCGTGTTTGCCAATATCCTGTACTCCACAGGATTTGATCCCATTGGTGGGATCATTGATCTGGTGAATGCATTTCTGGACGGCGGTCTGGCAGGCCTGCTTGCATTGTTGTTTCTTGTTTCTTTCCTAGGGTAATAAACGGGATATCGTGGGGTCCCGTTGATTGGGACCCCCATCCTGCGCAAATCATTAGGAGGCAAACATGAAAAATGCGTTAGAAGTGGTTACCGACTGGATTGCCAAACTATCTGATTTACTACTATCTTTGGTTATCCTCGGTATTATCATCGGCGTCTTGTTCGATGATCCCTTCGGTGTCATTGCAGGAATCGGTAAACTCATGACCCAATTCGGAGAAAATGGGTTAGCCGGACTGCTGGCGTTGATTCTCATCGTAGTCCTATACCAGAAAAAATAGATCATATGGATTAAACCAGAAACGACGCCCCGTTGAATACGGGGCGTCGTTCGTTAACGACTGGGCGAGGATGGTTACCGTGGGAGTTTACTATTTGTACTTATATGTAAGGATTAGGAAATGATAAAAAGTGGGGTCTTATAAGCATACTAACGTCAAGTTAGTTTTACTAATTATTCTGGGGGTAGCCGGTCCCTTAAGCGGCGCTTTCGAACACACCACACTGGCACCTTTGAACGTGGGAACTGGACTCATGGTCGTGAACTGCAGTCTCCAGAGTACCGGCACCCTGATTGATCCAGCAAGCATCGTTCAAATGACCACCCCTCAGATGTTCCTAAGCTGGGGCAATCGTTTCGGCTTGAAGGCACTATTACACCAGTCAGCGGCTGTGTCCTACCCTCTGTCCACATTTCATTTAGGACTGGGAACTACCCGATTCGGGAGCAGCCTTTACCAAGAAACAACCGTGACTTTCCTGGCTGGAAAGCGCGTTAAACCGTTACTGGATGTGGGGGTCGCAATAACCCTTTACCAACTATTTATAAAAGATTATTCGTCACAAAACTCACTGGGAATAACATTAGCAAGTCGATTCCATTTTACAGAGCAGTTAGAATGGAGTACCACTTTACAAAATGTGAACAGCCCCAACCTTAACCGATACATGGAAGCCCTACCTCAAATAATTACTACGGGTGTCAGTTATGTCCCTACACCATACGTTAAAACGCTCTTTGAATGGGAACAGGATCTGGAGTATCCGGGACGGGCGAAGTTTGGGATCTTGTGCAATCCCTTACGGTGGCTTCGTTTTGCCCTGGGATACGCTGCAAATCCGGGGCAAGTAACCGGTGGAGTTGAACTTTCATTTAGCCACTTTTCCTTTGATTATGCTGCTACGACACATGCACAACTGGGCCTGTCGCACTGGCTGGGTCTGGGTTTTAACTTTCCTGAACCTTAGTCAACTACCGGCCCAAGTTTCCGACCATTTTGTTGAAGAGCTGGGATTAGATGAAGAAGAAACGCTCCCGGCAGAGGACCTGTTCATCATTGAATCCCTACAGCGCGGTGGTGGTGTACTCACACCTGAAGCCCTTCACCAGTTAGCAACCCTTTCCTTTCTATCCGCTGGCGACGTCAAACTTTTACGTGCCTGGGGTGATTCAGTCGATTGTAATCGTCTGTACCAAGAGGAAGCTCTTTCCCCTAAACTGCGCCTCCTCTTGGATGAAATTCGCCGCGAACATCCCAAAGCCCCTCAACCTCTCTTCCTCCGTCAGCGTATGACTACTAATAGAGACGTACGTTATTCTTGGCGTGGGGAATGGACCTTATCCGGACAACGACTGGGTTTCTTTATAGAACGGGATCCTGGGGAAACCCGTATCGCCGACCGAGCCTCGGGCTACTTTTCAGGAGGCAACCGGCATAACCAATGGGTAATCGGTGATCATGAGTTAATCCTGGGTTATGGACTCCTCTCCTGGCGTTCAGTAGCTGTTAGCAAAGGATTCGAAAGTATTAAAACCCTTCCCCACCGGGGTAATGGATTGAGGTCTTATCGCTCCAGCGATGAATTCTGGAACCTGCGCGGGGTGGGCTTTCAACGGGAGACTTCTTTAGGTACAGGAGGATTCTCTTTGGGGAATAACCTGTGGGATGGCTACGTGGATAGCACCGGGATTATTCACCTGAATCTCACGGGCATACATACCTCAAACCGAAAAAGCCAAGTTCTGGAACATTCCTTCATCGGTTTCTGGGAATGGGAACAGGAGGACAATCGGCTGGGACTCGCTTTTTCAACCAGCCAATGGCATCAGAATGAAAGGCGTCAAAGGAAAAAAGCTGCTGCCTTTAATTTCCAGTATCGTTTATGGAATTGGAGCTTATTCGGGGAAGCAGCTCGAGGCTACGGTTCCCATTGGGGATACCTTACTGGTGCTCGATTCCACCCGCGCGGGTTCTATTATCTGATCTGTATTCGCTCCTACACTAACCCTTATTATGCTCTACGCTCTAACCCTTTTTCAGAGTGGAGTGGTCAGCAACGTAATGAACGGGGCATTTACCAGGGAGTTCAATGGAACTGGCGCCAACACCAAATTACAATCTACGGAGATATTTACCGGGCGGGCGAAGCTGCAGAGGATAGACTGGCAGCCGTAAGGGGGCAAGAGACGGGAATCCGGTGGCAGTGGTACCGTCGCAACCTTCGCCTGAAGCTCCAATGGAAACAAGAAGAAAAGACCCTGGAACCCCTAGCTACCTTCGTCGAGATTCAGGGGACAACATATTCAAAAAAAGATGCCTGGAAGGGAATGATCTATCAACGTTTTGGTGACCGCTACGATTGGAAAGGACAGATAAATATCTCTCGCATAGGCACAGCCGATCAAGTTTCTACAGGCTATGGAGTTGAGAATCTGTGGAGTGGGAAATGGCCTCCTTGGATGATGACCGTAGACTGGATCGTAACCCGAGTTGACCAATATGAAAGCCGCGTCTATTTCTGGGATATTAATCTACCAGGGGAAATGCGCAGTGTGGCCTATACGGCAACGGGTCAGTCCTGGGGTTTGCGAGTTCAATATCGCCAAGGACCACATCTTTACTGGGGCTTGCGCTTAAGGAGTACTTGGAAGGACCTTTTGTTTAAAGCCCCACTGGCGGTCACCGGATCTCTGGTTTTAGAAACGGTTTTGTAAGCCACGATATTGCATCCCGGCTGCACCCGGGATAACTTCGGGGCCATGAAACGGCTTCGAATCAGAGCCCTGACCCTTATGGTAGCCATGGGCGTAATGTGGTGCAGCACGTTGACCCAGGCATCCCCGGTGCGTGTCATTAACCGCATTAACCAACAGGAGCTTGAAATCCAGACCCTGGATAACCTCCCTGGCACCTACGTTCTTGTAACCGATATTTCCAAGGCTATCGCTCAACGTCCTCCTTTCATCAACCAGGAACGCCAGAAAATCGTCCTTTACATTGGCGACCACCGCGTAAAGGTCTCAGCCCTCACCAGCTTCATTATTATCGATCAGCACATTTATCACATGCCCACCCAAGCGATTCTTCGAGAGGGCGAGATTTACCTCCCCGCCACCGCTTTCTTCAACATACTCCGAGCCAGCATACTACCTGGAATGACCTACGATCCGTTAAAACGGGTGCTCTATATCGATTTATTAGATTTCAATATCACCGGCCTATCTATTGAACAAAAAGCCAACGGCACGATTTTACGCCTGTCCACAAAAAAGCGGTTCCCGGATGGTTACATCAGCGCTTTCCTACACAATAACGGTTGGTTCTACCTCACAATCAAAGATGCGTTGGTAGACACCACCGAGATTCGAAAGACCGCCACGCGGGGGGTAGTAGAACGTATTACCAGTCAGCAGTTCGAAGAATCGGCGCAGTTGGCTTTCAAACTCCGCTCGAAGATCGTTGGTCATGAGGTATTCCAAAGCACTGACCCACCTTCCATCGTGGTGACACTGCGAACGCCCTACGCCTTAAGTGCCGAACACCTACGAAACGTTCGGGATCGCTGGCGGTTGGACACTGTGGTTTTAGATGCCGGCCACGGGGGCAAGGATGGGGGAACCGTAGGACACTACAAAACGAAAGAAAAAGATATCGCTCTGGACATCGTGAAACGCATTGGATTGTCCTTAGAGCGCAACACGCATATCAAGGTTGTGTACACCCGCGACGAGGATGTGTTCGTCCCCTTATGGAAACGTACAAAAATTGCTAATGAGAGTAATGGGAAATTGTTCGTCAGCATACACCTGAATTCCAACCCCAACCGTAGCGTTAAGGGATTTGAAACTTACCTGCTGCGTCCTGGTAAGACTGACGACGCCATCGAGGTGGCCGCCCGGGAAAATGCCGTGATCAAATTAGAAGAGAGTGCCACCAAACCGTACAGCGACCTCACGGGTGAAAACCTGATCATGGCCACCATGGCCCAGAGTATGTTCATGAAAGAAAGTGAGGACCTGGCAGCCATCATTCAAGAAGAGCTTTCCAAGCAGATCAATACAGTGAACCGGGGAGTGAAACAGGCTGGGTTCCAAGTATTGGTGGGAGCCAGTATGCCCAATGTACTCATT
>CAZBEL010000116.1:0-5311 GCA_964490885.1 uncultured bacterium | reverse complement strand
AGTCTGCCCATATTCGAGAGTGGATTGAGCAATTTATGAGTATGCGTCCCTGTTTGGGTTGCCAGGGAACACGGTTACGGCCAGAAAGCCGAGCGGTGACCGTAGGGGGTAAGAATTTGGGGGAGGTTTCCCGTCTATCTATCAAAGACGCCCTGGTCTTTTTTGAATCCCTGAAGCTCACGAAAACGGAACAACAGATTGCTCACCAAATCTTAAAAGAGATTAAGAACAGGTTGAATTTTCTCATTGACGTGGGCCTAGATTACCTTACCCTGGACCGCACCGCCACAACGCTCTCTGGCGGTGAAGCTCAACGGATTCGTCTGGCCACCCAGATTGGCTCGCAATTGGTGGGGGTATTGTACATTTTAGACGAGCCGTCTATTGGTCTACATCCACGGGATAACAACCGCCTTTTGAACACGCTTATGAAATTGCGCGATCTGGGAAATTCTATATTGGTCGTGGAACATGACCGGGAGACCATTGAGGCTGCTGATCAGATCATTGATCTGGGCCCTGGTGCTGGTGAGCACGGCGGTAAGGTAGTGTTCACCGGTACGCCCCAGGCTCTTGTACGTTGTCGTAAATCGATCACCGGGGATTATCTCGCCGGTCGCCGCCGTATAATCACCCCCCGGAAGCGCCGGGCGGGAAATGGACATTCTCTCGTTATCCAAGGGGCTACCGGAAACAATTTGAAACGAATGACCGTGGAATTTCCTTTAGGAGAATTGATTGTCGTCACCGGCGTATCCGGTAGCGGCAAGAGTACCTTGGTGGATGAAACCCTCTATCCTTTGCTGGCCCGGGAACTGAACCATGCCCGTGCCTATCCTCTGCCCTTCGAGAGTGTAGAAGGACTTCAGTATTTGGATAAAGTCGTCGATATCAACCAGAAGCCCATCGGGCGGACCCCGCGCTCCAACCCGGCCACCTACACCGGTGTTTTTACCTATATCCGAGAGCTTTTCGCCCAATTACCGGAATCGAGGATACGGGGTTACAAACCTGGCCGCTTTTCCTTTAATGTGAAAGGTGGCCGCTGTGAGGCTTGCGAGGGCGATGGAATCATTAAAATTGAAATGAACTTCCTTCCTGACGTTTACGTTACCTGCGAGGTATGCAAAGGGGCGCGTTATAATCGGGAGACCCTGGAAATCCGCTACAAGGGTAAGAACATCGCAGAAGTGCTGGCCCTATCTGTTGAAGAGGCCTTGGGCTTTTTTGAGAACATACCCCCCATTAAAAGGAAATTGACAACCCTCTACGAAGTAGGGTTGGGTTACATCCGGCTGGGTCAACAAGCCACTACCCTTTCCGGTGGAGAGGCCCAAAGAGTGAAATTGGCCACGGAGCTTTCCCGGGCCAGCAAGGCCCAGACCCTCTATATTTTGGACGAACCCACGACAGGGTTACATTTCGAGGACGTAAATGCCTTGCTGAAGGTCTTACAACGTTTGGTGGACCGGGGAAATACGGTGATCATTATTGAACATAATCTGGATGTCATTAAATCGGCCGACTGGGTTATTGATTTGGGT
Source organism: uncultured bacterium (assembly GCA_964490885.1). Classification (GTDB taxonomy): domain Bacteria; phylum Fidelibacterota; class Marinisomatia; order Marinisomatales; family TCS56; genus CAZBEL01. Next base: position 3,767 of record CAZBEL010000116.1, on the reverse strand, counting down.
CCCGAGGGGGGAGAAAATGGTGGAGAGGTTATCTTTGCCGGAACACCGGAGGAATTGGTTCGGCAGTCACATTCGTATACGGGCATGTTTTTAGCCCCCTTGCTAAATGGAAAGAAAGGAAGATCATGAAGACGACAGATGAGCTACGCCCTTACTTCCCTTTTTGGGAGATAACGAAAGATTTAATTGACCAGTGTATTGATATCATGTTGAATCTGCGCCAGAGTGGTCATCCGGGTGGTTCCCGCTCTAAAGTGCATGGTCTGGTAACGACCATGTTGTCGGGGGTCATGCGTTGGGATATTCGCGAGCCGGGCAAGCGATTTGCGGATCGGTTTGTCTTGGTGGCCGGGCACGCCAATCCGGCGGTGTATGGTGCCTTGGCCGTGTTGAATGAAGCCTTACGCATTAAGTATGAGCAAACAAAAGATTCCCGTTATCTGGTCAATGGCGGCGCTGAACGGCAGTTGGTATGGGAAGACCTGTTGACCTTGCGCCGGAACGGTGGGTTACCGGGGCATGCCGAAATGGAAGGAAAAACCCTGTTCTTCAAGTTCAACACCGGCCCCAGTGGCCACGGTTCCCCGGCTGCCGCTGGGGAAGCCCTGGCTTTGAAACTGGCCCACGTGCCAGAAGTGAGAGTCTTCGCTTTCGAAGGGGAGGGTGGCCTAACGGCTGGGGCAACCCACGAAACCTTAAATTCTGCCTATGGACTTGGATTGGGGAACTTGGTCTATTTTGTAGACTGGAACGACTTCGGTATTGACGACCGTCCCTTTAGTCGGGTGATTTATGGCACTCCCAAAGATTGGTTCGGGTCTCACGGCTGGCAGGTGGAAGGCGTTGCTGATGGAGAGGATTGGGAAGCCCTTTATGGCGCTTATTATCGGCTCTTGGTGGAGAACAATCAACCCCAGGCCCCGAAAGTGCTGTATGCTCGTAACCGGAAAGGCCGGGGTTACTACGTGTATGATAATAAGAGCCACGGTGTCCCCCACAAGCGGAATTCGGGACTATTCTGGAAGACCAAAGCCGACTTTGCCGAGAAATATAAAGTGGAATTTGAGGGATTCGGGGAACCCGCTCCTGAGACCTGGGAAGCCCAGGTGGATCAGGCCCGGAGTTTTTTCCAGACGGTGTTTTCTGTGCTTCGTAACAATCAGGGTTTAGTGGATTACTTGGCGGATACGTTGGTTAGTTTGGGAGAGTCCGTGCCAGAGGAAATGAACTCCTGTCGCATCCGGGTACAAGATCCGCACCCAGCCAAGGAGTTGTTTAAGGTTGAACAGCTTCCCGACGGTTTGTTTGTGGCTCCTGGGACCAAGGCTCCCAACCGGGCGGCCTTTTCCCGTTACGCTTCCTGGTTGAACACCACCTATCAGGAACGTTATGGCTATCCTTTGGTGATCGCTGCGTCGGCGGACCTGGCCGATTCCACGAATATTTCTGGCTTTGCCAAGGGCTGGGAGGGTGCCCCGGATCATGGGATGTACGACCGGGAAAACAACGTGGACAGTCCCCTCTTGCCCCAGGGCATCACCGAGTTCGCCAATGCAGGCATTTTGGCCGGGTTAGCGACAGTGAATTTCAACCCTGATCCTTATACCAACTTTATTGGTTTTTGGGGAGCTTTCAGTACTTACGGTTCTTTCAGCTACCTCAAATATGGACCTTTGCGTTTGTTTAGCCAAATTGCCCAGGATACACAATTCAAATTGGGGAAATTGATTTGGGTAGTGGGCCATTCGGGCCCGGAAACTGCCGAAGACAGTCGAACACACTTCGGTATTTTCGCCCCTGGCGTAACCCACCTTTTTCCCGAAGGTCAGATTATCAACATCCACCCCTGGGAATATAATGAAGTCGCCCCGGCCCTTACTGCGGCCTTGGCCACGGAAGTACCCCTTATTGCCCTCCATCTTACCCGGCCACCGGTGGAGATTCCTCACCGGGAGGCGTTGGGCATGGCCTCACACATGGAAGCCGCCAAAGGTGCATATCTTATTCGGGATTATGCGCCGGATAAGCCTCACCAGGGGGTGGTCATCGTACGAGGTACCAGCACCACCAATTCCATCGTGCAGTTATTACCTCGTTTGCAGCAAGAAGGGCCGAACGTTAAAATTGTCGCTGCCATTTCCTGGGAACTGTTCCAGCGTCAACCGGCGGAATATAAAAATAATGTTATTGCCCCCGATGAATGGGCCGACTCTATGGTGGTTACCAACGGCGCCCGGCGCCTTATGCACAAGTGGATGGCCAATAAAGTCGTAGAGGAATATTCCCTTTCCTCCGACTGGGACAACCGCTGGCGCACCGGTGGCAGTTTGGAAGAGATTGTGGGTGAAGCGCACCTGTCGCCAGAGTGGGTTTGGAAGGGAATTATGAAGTTTGTCAAGGATCGAGAACAGCGACTGAAACGGTTAAGGACTCAGATTCCCGATTAGGTTTGATTAGAAATTGGAACGGGTTGGGAAATTAAGAGCCACACTCTTCCCTTGGTGACCCCTTGATCCATTTAGTATCTTTGATACTCTGAAATGGATACATATTTCACTATTTTGAGCAGATTTGGTGCCTGAATCCCATATCACTGACCCTACGCCCATTGAAGAAGACCGCCTGGAGGAGACCACCCTTCGACCGTCGCACTTTGACGATTTTATCGGGCAGAAAGATGTAACGGACAGCCTTAAAGTATATATTGAGGCAGCAAATAAACGTCAGGAAGCGCTGGATCATGTGTTACTATTTGGTCCTCCTGGCCTGGGGAAGACCACCCTGGCGAATATCATCGCCCGGGAATTAAAAGTGAGCCTCAAGCAATCCTCAGGACCCGTGCTGGAACGGGCAGGAGATTTGGCTGGCGTACTCACCAACTTACAGAGACGAGACGTGTTTTTTATCGATGAAATTCACCGCTTGAACAGCGTGGTGGAGGAGTATCTCTACTCGGCCATGGAGGATTACCGCATCGAGATCATGATTGATAAAGGTCCCAGTGCCCGCAGTGTCCAGTTAAACGTGGATCAGTTTACGCTGATTGGAGCCACCACCCGCCTGGGGAATCTCACCTCTCCCCTTCGAGACCGGTTCGGGGTAGTGTTGAGGGTTGATTTCTATAGTCCCGAAGATTTATTCCATATCGTACGCCGTTCGGCCAGCATTTTAGGCGTTGATATCGACGACGAAGGCGCCCTGGAGATTGCACGCCGTTCCCGGGGAACTCCCCGCATCGCCAATCGTATCCTTCGCCGAACCAGGGACTATGCGGAAGTGAAGGCTAATGGGAAAATCACTAAACAGGTGGCTCAAGCTTCCCTCCAGACCTTGGGGATTGATGGGAACGGCCTGGATGATATGGATCGGAAAATTCTTTCGGTTCTCATCGACAAGTTCAATGGGGGCCCCGTAGGGGTAAATTCCTTGTCTGTGGCGGTGAGTGAGGACGCCACCACCATAGAGGACGTTTATGAACCTTTTCTGATTAAGGAGGGCTTCATTCAGCGGACCTCACGGGGGCGGATCGCTCAGGAAAAGGCGTTTAAGCTCCTGGGAAAAACTTTTAATAAAGCACAACAAGAGAGGTTGTTTGGATGGTAAAAAAGAAACCCAAGTATAAACTCACCGACTTCGATTATCCTTTACCGGAGAAATACATTGCCCAATATCCGGCGCCGCGCCGCGACCTGGCAAAATTGATGGTGGTCCGCCGAGAGACGGGAGAGATTGAACACCGGAAATTCTACAATTTAGTAGATTATGTA
>CAZBEL010000115.1:0-5311 GCA_964490885.1 uncultured bacterium | reverse complement strand
ATATTACTACATCCTATCGGCCGTTGATTTCAATGGAAATGAAAGCGAATACACCGATGCTACCGAAGTTACTTTTTTATCCATTGATGATATGTCAGGGATTCCAGCAGAGTTTGGGTTATACCAAAACTACCCCAATCCTTTCAATCCTATCACGACAATACGTTATGACCTACCTGAACAGACCTCCGTCTACATTACAATTTACGATCTATTGGGTAGGCAGATTATTACACTCGTGAATGAAACTCAAGAAGCAGGGTATAAGTCGATCATATGGGATGCCAGTGGTATCTCCAGTGGCATATATATCTACCGTATTAATGCAGGGAATTTCACCCAGACTAGAAAGTTAGTACTGCTGAAATAGTGTCTAAATGATTTACTCGTGCACCATTGGTACAAACCGCACTGGGATAGTTTTGGTGATTTTAACCGTTCCGTCTGCTTGTTTGTCCACGATGAGTAAATCCTGCCCCCACCATTGAGGGCCCGTGGGGACCACCATGCGGCCGCCCGGTTTCAATTGTTTTACTAATTCAGGTGGAATTTCCTCCGGTGCTGCGGTAACGATAATCCGGTCGAAGGGAGCCACCTCCGGCCAACCCTGGTAGCCATCACCGATTTTAACTGAAACATTGGTGTAGTCCAAATCCTGTAAGCGTTGAGCCGCATTATGACCTAATTCAGGGACGATTTCGATCGTATACACTTTTTTTACCAACAGGGAAAGGATTGCCGCTTGGTAGCCTGACCCAGTACCGATCTCCAATACTTTGTGAGTGGAGTCTACTCGTAATAGTTCTGTCATATAAGCCACGATGTATGGCTGACTGATGGTTTGACCCTGGCCGATGGGGAGGGGTTGATCGGTGTAAGCTTTAAAGCGAAGGGTGGGGGGAACAAACAGGTGGCGGGGGACGGTTCGCATTGCCCTGAGAATGTTTTCGTCAGTTACCCCACGGGCAGCGATCTGCTGGGCGACCATGGCCTCTCGTAGAGTTGTGTAATCTGATGGTGTCTGGCAGGTGATCCAGGCGAGAAACCCCAGGGTGATGCTTAAAAGTCGCATCCCAATTATTGAAAGGTTGTTTGCAGGGTGAACTTAGGGGTTATTTGCGTTCATAGCGCCCCATGAGGGACGCTTTAGCGAGGAGGTGACCACCCAGGGCTTTTTGCAGTTCTGGAAGATGGACCGAAGGTGACAGGTCAAGGTTGGCAATATCCAGAGCATAAAGCGTGAAATAGTACCGATGGGCACCGTGTCCCCGGGGAGGACAGGGGCCACCATAACCGGTTCGGCCCCAACTATTGGTTCCCTGTGTAAAGCTCTTTTGATCCTTTGGGTTTATTCCTTCCCCTAAACTGGTTATTTCTGCAGGAATATTCCAGGCAATCCAATGGATCCAATCTCCCACGGGTGCGTCCGGGTCAACACAGGTGAGGGCGAAACTTTTCGTTCCCTCGGGTACACCAGACCAAGCTAGCGGTGGGGAACTGTCCCGTCCTTCACAAGAATAGCGGGTAGGGATTGTAGCCCCCTCGATAAAGGCCGTTGAGGTTAGCTGGAATGAGTCCATAGTCGCCTCCGTATTTTGTCCCCAAGTCAAAGCAGATAATCCCAAAATCAGGATTGAGGAGTAACGCCAGATGTTCATGAAGGAACCTAAATCACTTGTGGTCATTTTGCAAGCGTCTGGAGCAGTTGACCGTAATACGAGGATCATTTTTTTTGGTTTGCGAAACAATTCGAAGTACTTTTTACGAGTTTAATTGACGGGATAATGATTGTAATTAAGCTAAACTAAGTTAAAGTTCTGGGGGTAACTATGGGTATGCGCTACATTGTCATTAGTTGTCTATTGTCTGTATTAGTTGGTCAGGGAGGGTCACCTACTGAGTTATGCAGCCGTGCTAAAGTTGCTTTTCAAAGAAGTAGCCGTACTTCTACCCTCACACCAGAACAGGAAAAAATTGACGTTATCTATTACCGGTTAAACCTGGAGATTAATCCTGACACATACACGATCCAGGGTTACACTCAAGGAACCATTATTGTGTTAGATTCCACCCTTGCTTATTTAGAACTTGATTTCACTAATTCCCTTACCGTGAGTCAGGTGACCCTTAACGGAGATACCACCGGATATACACATTCCTCTAACCATCTACAGATTTCCTTACCGTCAACAATGAATATAGGGGACACGCTCACGACGGGAATAACATATTCGGGTACGCCACCCAGCACGGGTTTTGGGTCTTTCAACTTCGATACTCACAATGGTCAAAGATTAATCTGGACCCTTTCCGAGCCTTACGGCGCACGGGACTGGTGGCCTTGTAAAGACGATCCTAGTGATAAGGCCGATTCGGTAGATATTGTGGTGACAGTTCCCGATTATTTGACCGTGGCGTCGAATGGTTCGTTGGAATCGGTAGTCTATCCCGATAGCAATTTGGCAACGTATCACTGGAAAGAAACCTATTCCATTGCTACGTATTTAGTATCCCTTGCGATCTATCCTTATCAAGTATGGTATGATGAATACGTTTCGGCGAATAACGATACCATGCCCTTGGAATTTTATGTTTTCCCGGATCATTATAATTATGTGGTTTACAATTATTTAAAGACTAAAAACATGATTGGTGCTTTTGCTACAGCCTTCGGTGAGTATCCTTTTCTTAATGAAAAGTACGGCCACGCAGAATTTGGTTGGGGGGGAGGCATGGAGCATCAGACTCTCACTAGTCTAGGAGGGTGGGGCGAATGGCTCATCGCTCATGAATTGGCTCACCAGTGGTGGGGGGATATGGTCACTTGTGCCAATTTCCATCACATTTGGCTGAACGAAGGTTTTGCCCGTTACGGGGAGGCGGTATGGATTGAGAATCAGCAAGGTTCAGTCGGCTATCACAATTACATGATGTCCGTAGCCTATTACGGAAGTGGGACCATTTATGTGGAAAATGCCTCCTCTACGAGTGCTATTTTTAACGGGAATCTCTCCTATAACAAGGCATCGTGGGTCTTACACATGTTACGTCATGTGGTTGGGGATTCCCTTTTCTTTGCCGGGATGAAAACGTATGGTGAAACGTTTAAATATCAATCAGTTGTAACGGAGGATTTCCAGGGGGTGATGGAAGCTGTTTCGGGAAAAGATTTAAGCACTTTTTTCCAACAGTGGATTTACGATCAAGGTCATCCCAAGTATCAGGTGGGATGGGAACAGGAAGGAGATTCTCTTTTAGTTTCCGTAGAACAGAAGCAAGCGGTAGGTCCCGTGTTTAGCATGCCTATCGATTTGAAAATCAACTGCACCGACACTACCTTTATGGTGGTTGTTGAAAATAGTCAGGCCTACCAGCTCTATGTGGTGGATTTACCTCCCAGTAAGGAGGTGGTGGCCTTAGTATTAGATCCAGGGGATTGGATTCTAAAAACAGTTTCTTACGGTGAGTACGTAGCAGTTGAAGAAAGTACACCCATTCCCAGGACCTGGGCGCTTTGGCCTCCTTATCCCAACCCTTTTAACCCAGTGGTAACCATTGATTTCCAGGTACCAAAGCAACAACAGGTGAGGGTAGGAGTTTATGATCTTCAAGGACGTTTGGTGGATCGCTTATTAGACGACCAACTTATCCCCGGCAAATATAGTCTAAAGTGGGAGGGAAGTCATATCGCCAGTGGTGTTTATTTAATACGGTTGCAAAGCGATGCGTTTCAGCAAGTACGCAAAGTGCTGCTGCTAAAGTGAGTTATAAAAAAAGGAATACTGCTATTTCAACTGATTCGTTTCTTTAACCAGGATGGTTTTGATCCTTAATTGAAGCCCTGGCTGACATTCCTGACAGCAATCTTTTTTCTAATTGGGACAACGTGCAAGCAGCCAGAGCCTAAACTAACCCCTTGCGAATTAGAACCCGATCCGGGGCCTTGTTATGCTGCCATCCCAAAATACTATTTTAATCAGGATTCCGGGAAATGTGAGGAATTCATCTGGGGTGGGTGTAACGGGACGGTTCCTTTTGAAACCTACCAGGAATGCCTGGATAGCTGCAATGAAGAGGTGACTACTTGGCCGTTGAATGCCGACTCCATGAACCTGGCAATCTTAGTAGTGGATTACCAGAGCTATGTATTCGAAGGGGGCTACTTCAGCCGGTATCCCATCTGTATTAGCTGTGACCAGGATAGCTTACCCTTCGTGATAACCAGTGCAGTACCAGCGGATCTTGGTTCAGTAACGATTCAATACGCTCCTACTGGAGATACGCTCTTTTTTGCTACCATCATTTGGGCAGGCAAGGGGCGAATCTTATTTCCCGACACACTTTTCCCACCAGAGATGTTCCAGGAGTTGCCGACAATGGTTGCCAAACCTTCAACTGTCGAGTATTTGGAAAAATTATGGTTGGATTCAAGCACGGTGATTGCAAAAACGGATTCGGTCTGGTTTGCAGTACAGTCCCTGGACATTACCAATGACTTTGCCCTTCATCCTTTCCGGGTGGGATTTTATTTCTATGCTCCTGCCATAGGAGAATTTGACCCTAACCCGGCCAAATGGATCATTTTTCTCTATCGCGGGAAATTCTACTGAACAATTCTTCGGAATCCTTTTTCCTAATCTCTTCCTCGTATAATTCCTAACAGTTTCAGCCTATCCTTAGCCTACCACGCTAAGAAAAATCACCTTAGATTCGGGTCATGTCTGGCCGGCTTCTTGCTGTTCTCATCCTGATAATCCTTGCTATAGGTTGCGGACCTAAGCCCCAAGTCCTGGACTATTACGATACCCGGCAAGCCAAAGTAGTGGCTATGGTGAAAAAAGTGCGCACCGACCAGGGTGTAGACACTGTTGTCGTAGAATTACAAAGATTTCATCCGAATGGCCGCTTGGCATCTATAACGGCCATCGTGGCTGGTATTAAGTCGGGGCCTTTCCGGGCTTATTATTCCAACGGCGCTAAGTGGATCAAGGGCGCTTACCTCAACGATCGCCGGGAAGGGAAATGGATTTGGTGGAACCGTGAAGGAAAGCCTGACTCTATTCGTACCTACTTAGGGGGTTTTTTAGAAGGGGAATGGATAGATTATGCTCCGTCGGGGAAGATCTTGGTACGCAAGACTTATCAACGCAATCATCTTCAAGGACCCTATGAAGAATATGACCTACAAGGACGGAAGAAAGCTGTAGGTGCTTATGTTCAGGATCTACCCGATGGGGAATGGACCTGGTGGAATAATCAGGGTCTGAAGGATCGTCAGTTGACTTTTAGCCGGGGGGTGAAAACGGGCCCC
>CAZBEL010000114.1:0-5319 GCA_964490885.1 uncultured bacterium | reverse complement strand
GGATATGACGGGCCTGAATCTGAAAATCAGCATTTCACTGATTCTTTCTGAACCCTTGGTTTTTGACGATTAGAACCGGTTTTCACTAATGGAACCGGATTAGGATTAGCGTCGAGCTGATCCTGAAAATTTTTCACCAGCCTTTAGTTGGTTAATAGGCTAAAATGGCTGCCACCGCATTTAATTGGATTATTTCACCCCCGTTTGTAGGTTCGCCGCTTGAACAACCAAAGGAGGCCGTATGTATGAACCGGTGATTAATGTCTGGGCGGTCCTGGTATCCGCCATCGTGTTTTTTACCCTAGGATCCCTGTGGTACGGACCCCTATTCGGGAAGGTCTGGATGAAAGCCATGGGTTGGACGAAGGGAACCCTGGAAGCAGATAAAGCGGGTTCCAACATGGCGGTCTCCTATGGACTAATGTTTATCGCTTCCCTGATTATGGCCTGGGTCACAGCCCATATGGTGGATTTCATGTTCCAGATCTATGGCGATTTAACACCCCTGGCGATTGGACTGAGTAATGGTTTCTGGCTGTGGCTGGGGTATGTGTTTACCTATCTGTTGGGTGTCCTGGCATTTGAAAACAAACCCTGGTCGTATGTGCTGGTCAACGGCGGTTACTGGCTGGTGGGAATTGTCATGGTCAGTCTGATCAATGCATACTGGCGCTGAATAAGTGGTGTGATAACGGGAAAATAAAAAACCCTGAATTCCATGGTTTAAAGGGCTAAGACTGAATCCCAGCTGTGGCTCGGGACGGAATTGAACCGCCGACACAAGGATTTTCAGTCCTCACGTCATCCGACGAGAAAAATAATATTTCCACTGGTTTGCCACCTGAAGGTGGTGGAAAAAAGTCGAAAAAGCACTTTAAATATATTACAAGGAAGGCGTTGAGAAAGAAGCTAAAGTGGTCCTGATTTCAAAAAAAGATTTAGTTATTTTCTTATAAGTCAAGATTGTTTTCGGTGACTGAAAAATGTCGTTTACAATAATTTCAGGACCCCAACAATAAATATTCATGAAGACTTTAACAGCTGCTCCCTTTCCCTCTTTTTGGAGGGTTAACCCTTGAGGGACGCCGTCTATATTCTTGTGGTTAAGAAATGGAAACAGTTCACGGTCATATCGTGGATTTCATCCATGTGGATAGGTTTGGTTATTGGCTGGTTAATAAAAATTGTCTTTAGTTCCACCAGAAATACTTAAACTTCAGTATGAGCCATGCTGGGAATGTAAGAACTAACGATCAGAACGATCATAGAAAGACGATTCCTTGGACAAATATATTAGCTATCTTAGCGATTCTGATTTCTGCTATAAATTTTTACTATACCTTTTTTTGGAAAGAATACGAATTAAAAGCCGCCATATTAGAGTTTAACCATTACCAGGATAGTACCTTCGTAGCGGATGTGGTTTTTTCCAATAGTGGGAATCAATATGCTATAGTTTCGGACGCTTTCCTCTTTTTACCAAGTGAAAACGTTAAAGGTGGTATTATATCAGTAGGGTCCATAATAAATAGTGTTGGAGACACTCTCTTCAATCCTGGATACACAGTGATAGACTGGCGCCTGGCTAAGGATGGCAAACATACTCTACCTATTATTCTTAGTCCGGGCCAAATGGTAAAGAAGAGAATAATTTTTAGTTATGGTTATCTTAACCTAACTTTTATTAAAAGAGGCCTACCAGAGCAATCTGAATTTAGCATAAACGCCCAAATACGATTTAAAGCAATTGATTCAATGGGGGAGGTGCACGAAGGATCAAAGAGTTTAACTCTTGACATAGTTAACGGCAGAGTGAGTGGCGTAGGCTACGGATCGCCAACTATTATTACTCTAATCAGATAGAATAATGCTATATTAAATCATTGGAGTTAATACATTTCAACATTCACCCTAAGAAATCATAAATTCAGGCCGGGAAGTACCTCTGATGACATATCATGAAACCGGGATTGACACGACACCTCAATTCTGAAAAATGTGTCCAGTCTATTGGGTTCACCTTACTAAACCCTCATATTTAGATCATAGAAGAAGTTGTAGAATTCCAGTGTTGATGCAGGTTACGAAATCAATTTTATAATTAATCCAACATTACCTATCTTTGAACCTAAAATTCTGGGAGGTTTAAGATTAGGATAATCATTGTACAACCTATTCGTTTATTACAAGGATAACTATTTATATAACCACACTATTAATTTTAATTGGGTATTAATTTGAATTTGAAAAAACATGAATTATCCGAAACAGAGATCAGAACTCAGTATATTACACCTGCACTTAAAAAAGCGGGATGGGACTTCGCAAAAAGTGTCCGGGAAGAACTGTATTTAACTGACGGTCGAATCCTGGTGCGCGGTAAGCAGACCAAGCGAGGAAAGCGCAAGCGTGCTGATTATGTACTATTTTATAAGCCAAATATTCCGCTGGCAATAATTGAAGCCAAAGACAATAATCACACTGTCGGTGACGGTATTCAGCAAGCACTTGAATATGCCGAAATGCTTGATGTTCCATTTGCTTACAGTTCAAATGGCGATGCATTTCTTGAACATGACCGTACTGGTACCAACCAGAATGTGGAACGTGAGATCGCCCTGGAAGATTTTCCATCGCCTGAAGAACTGTGGCAACGATTTATAGCAGTCAAAGAAATTGAGGATGAACAGGTCCAAACGATCTACACTCAGGATTATCATGTTGACAGTAATGGTAAGACTCCACGCTACTACCAGGTAGCTGCAATTAATAGAACGATTGAAGCCATAGCAAGAGGTCAGAATCGAATCCTATTAGTCATGGCGACGGGTACTGGAAAGACATATACAGCTTTCCAGATTATTTGGCGGTTATGGAAAGCACGGAAAAAGAAGCGTATCCTTTTCTTGGTGGACCGGAATGCATTAGCAGACCAGACTCGTATCCAGGATTTCAAGCCCTTTGGTGAAGCCATGACCAAAGTCACTAACCGTAAGGTGGATAAATCCTATGAGATTTACCTTGCACTGTATCAAGCTGTTACTGGAACTGAAGACTGGCAGAATATCTACAAGCAATTCTCCCGTGATTTCTTTGATCTGGTAGTAGTGGATGAGTGTCACAGGGGAAGCGCAGATGAGGCTTCCGCCTGGCATGAAATTCTTACTTATTTCGAAAATGCGACTCAAATAGGCATGACGGCCACACCAAAGGAAACAAAGGACGTGTCAAACCTCGCTTATTTTGGTGATCCTGTCTATACTTACTCACTTAAACAAGGAATCGAGGATGGCTTTCTGGCTCCCTATAAGGTGGTTAGAATTGACCTGGATAAAGACCTACAGGGCTGGCGTCCTACAAAGGGTCAACTCGATGCCCGAGGTGAGCTGATCGAGGATCGCATCTACAATCAGCAGGATTTTGACTGGTCCTTGATTCTTGAGGAGAGAACAAAGCGAGTCGCCGAGCAAGTAACAAGATACCTTAAGGAAACCGACCGAGATTCCAAGACGATTATCTTCTGTCAAGACACTGAACATGCGGAACGCATGAGAAGCCAAATCACAAATCTGAATGGCGATATCACCGCTACTGATCGTCGTTATGTCATGCGAATAACTGGAAATGATCCAGAGGGCAAAGCTGAGCTGGATAATTTCATCGATAAGGAGTCCCTGCGACCGACCGTTGCGTGTACTTCACGATTGCTTTCGACGGGTGTTGATACCAAAACCGTAAAACTGATTGTGTTGGATCGGCAGATACGCTCTCTGACTGAATTCAAGCAGATTATTGGGCGGGGTACTCGTGTTGTAGAAGACATGGGTAAGCTATTTTTCACGATCATGGACTTTCGCAAAGCGACTGAGCTGTTTGCCGATCCCGACTTTGATGGCGATCCGGTACAGATCTACTTCCCCAAAAAAGGAGAATCGCCCGTTCCACCTGAAGAAGAACCTGAGGAACCGGGTGATGGCGAGGACGAAGATTATGGCGATGACAGTACTGTCCAAGAGCCACGAAGAAAATATTTAGTAAAGGACGTCTCTGTTGAAATCATTGGGAAGCGTGTCCAGTACCTGGATGAACACGGAAAGTTAGTCACCGAAAGCCTTCATGATCACACAAAGCGAACAGTTTCTGGAAAATATGCCTCCCTGGATGACTTTCTGTCTACCTGGGATAGGGCAGCCCAAAAAGGTGCCATCATAATGGAACTTGAGGAACGAGGTATACTCCTGGACGCCTTGAAAGACGAAGTAGGACGAGAATATGATGCCTTTGATCTGATTTGCCATGTTGCTTTCGGGCAACCTCCGTTAACCAGGCGTGAACGTGCTAACAATGTGAAAAAGAGAGATTATTTCAGCAATTATGGGGAAAAAGCCAAAGCCGTGTTAGATGCCCTGCTGGAAAAATATGCTGACGAAGGCCTACTGAATATTGAGAATCTTGAAGTGTTGAAAGTACAACCTCTTACTCAGCTTGGTAGTGTTACAGAATTGGTTTCTGCTTTTGGCGGACGTAATAACTATATGTCTGCCGTTTCTGAGCTTGAGCGATATTTATATGTAAGTACCCACCAGAAGCAGGAGCATTAAGTTTGAATCTAACTGGAACTGTTAAATCTATTCAGGATATCATGCGCCAGGATGCAGGTGTGGATGGTGATGCACAACGTATCGGTGAATTAGCCTGGCTGCTTTTCCTGAAAATATTTGATGCTCGTGAATCAGAACGTGAGCTGATCGATACCAATTATTCAAGCCCAATTCCTGAACCTTTAAGATGGCGGAACTGGGCGGCAGACCCAGAGGGGATTACCGGTGAAGAACTCCAGGATTTTGTCAACAACAAACTATTCCCCGAATTAAAGAATTTAGAAATCGGATTTCAAACTGACCCCAGTGTTAGGCTTGTTCGATCGGTATTCGAAGATGCTTACCATTATATGAAGAATGGCACACTGCTGCGGCAGGTCATCAACACGCTTGAACAAATCAATTTTACCAGCAGCAAGGACATCCACATCTTTGGTGACATGTATGAAAAACTGCTTAAAGACCTCCAGTCTGCCGGAAATGCGGGAGAATTCTACACACCACGAGCAGTAACGCATTTCATGGCCCAGATACTTGACCCAAAACCGCATGAGAAAATTCTTGATCCTGCCTGTGGAACAGGAGGCTTCCTTACAGCATCCATCGATCACATGAAGGAACATTATGTTAATTCAGTTGAAGATCAAGAACTTCTCCAGAAAGCTACCCATGGTGTAGAAAAGAAACAGCTGCCCCATATCCTTTGTGTGACCAATAT
>CAZBEL010000113.1:0-5327 GCA_964490885.1 uncultured bacterium | reverse complement strand
AGAACATCGGCGATTTGTTCTCCCGGACGCAGACGGAAATTCACCACAGCCCGCGCCACGGGAGGCAGGACGTTCTCTTTGACCCCACCGTTGAACATGGTGACGGCCGTTGTGGTACGAAGCAGGGCGTTGGAATTGGGACTGGCCGCCATTAGTTTTTTGACTGCCCTGGAAAATAGCCACAAGTTCGCCATCACCACTCGCCGGGGAAAGCTCATTGCCGGGGCCAGCGTCAGTAACATTTCATGCACGGGTGTGGTTATGACCGCCGGGAGGGGGTTGGCCTCCAGGCGTTGAATGGCAGTGCTAAGGACTCCGATAGCCGTGTGTTCGGGTGGCATGGAAGAATGGCCCCCGGTACCCAGTACGGTTAGCTCCACACTTACGCTTCCCTTTTCACCAATGGCCACAAAGGCTATGGGTTGGGAAATGCCGGGCATCACGTCAATGACGATAGCGCCCCCTTCATCTAAGATAAAAGCCGGACGGATTCCCCGAGCGCGTAGGTAGTTGGCAACATGCCGGGCGCCTTCCTGTCCCCCCACTTCTTCGTCGTGTCCAAGGGCAATGAGGAGTGTCCGTTGAGGTTGGTAACCGGCGGTAAGCAGTCCCTCCACTGCTTCTAAGATACTGATGACTGATCCTTTATCATCCAAGGCACCCCGCCCCCACACATAGCCTTCATCGATCATACCTTCAAAAGGGTTCATCTGCCACTGGTTCAGGGCATTGCTATCTACCGGTACGACGTCCAAATGGGCCATGAGGAGTACCGGTGCTAGGCTGGTGTCACGACCCTCCCAGGTATAGAGGAGGCTGTAGCGATTTATAGTCTGTTTTTTCAGTGCCGTGTTCAACCGAGGGTACGTCTCGGAGATATAGCGGTGTAGCTGGTTTAATTGGGAGTAATCATTGGCCGTGGAATCTTGATGGGAAACAGTGGGGATGCACAAGGCTCCGGCTAGATGGTTCCCTATTTGGTCAAGGTCCAGTTTCAGATCAGGGAGAGGTTCGCCCGCCGGTTGTTGTGAAGGTAGCGTAAACGTCCTTATTAGCAGGACTCCTAAGAGGATGGTCACAAGAATCAGGATTGATAGAACAATCTTTTTCATCAGCGCAGACCCTTTCGAGCGTTCTTGGGAGTAAGGTTTATCACACGACGGCAACGAGCAAGCAGGTTAGATAATGACCCTCGGGGAAGGCTGGATGGACGGGGTGGTCGGGTCCCGCCGAGGTGACTTTTAATATCGTAATGGTTCGTTCAGCCTGGTGGGCGGCCTCACGCAAAATGTCCCTGAAGGTTTCTAATTTCAGAGCGGCGGAACAGGAGCAGGTAAAGAGGAGCCCTCCCGGCGTGAGGAGGCGCAAGGCCTCCCGGTTCAAGCGTTGATAGTGGCGCAAGGCGTGGGCCAGCTCTCTCCGGCTAGGAGCCAATTTGGGGGGATCTAGGATGATGAGATCAACTGTGCGCTCCTGGTGCAATACGGAAAGGGCATCCCCGCGTCGGAACTGAATTTCTTGCAGGTCATTTAGACGAGCATTTTCCTGGGCGAGTTCTATTGCGGCCTTGGAAGTATCTACCCCAGCTACCTTTTGAGCGCCACCTTTGGCGGCATTCAAGGCAAAACCCCCCGTGTAGCAGAAAATGTCCAAAACCCGCCGTCCTCGGGATAGTTCTCGGATAAGCATTCGATTGTCCCGCTGGTCACAGTAGAAACCAGTTTTCTGACCTAACCCCAACATCACTTTGTAGGTGATGCCCAATTCCTGGATTTGGACTCCCAAAGGCGTTTCGCTAACGACGCCCCGTGCCGATGGTTGCCAGCCGTCTTGCTGCAAGGGGCCAATCATTGGATGCCAGATGATCCGCGCCGACCTTAACACTTCAGTAATAGCTGTTTCCACTTCCTGGCGATACAATTCTGTCCACAAAGCCGAAGAGGCCACCACGGCCACTTGACCGTACATGTCCACGGTAAGTCCGGTGATGCGATCCCCTTCACTATTGAGCAGTCGATAGGCGTTAGTCTCCGGTGAAGGAAGGTCAAATGTATGGCGGAGGTTGCGTGCGGCTTTAAGACGTTCTGTGAGTAATGGCCGCAGGGCGCGGTCGTGGAAAATACTCTCCCCGGCGAATGCCAGGAGGCGAACTCGGTATTGTGAATGAGGATTGAAAATTCCCCACCCCACCGGCTGACCTTGATCGTCGTTCACGATGACGATGGAACCGGGTTGAGGGTGTCCATCAACGTCGTGGATGGCCCCGGAGTAGACCATTGGATTACCGTGCCAGAAAGGTTTGGCGCGGCCCCGCTTTAAATTGATCAGGGTGATTTCTGAGGTGGGTTCCATAGCCTGATGGAAGGTAGGAGCATCAGGGCTGAAAATCAAAATGGATTCTCCTGCGCAATCTTCTGTAATGAATCCCATGTTGGGTTAAAGGGGTGACTCCATTTTAGCGTTGTGCTGGGAGTAAAATCGTATCATATTCAACCGCTTTGTAAAACGGATTTTCTCGAAGGAGGATGTCATGAAGGTTATACGACCGTTCTTTTTATTAGGTTTGGTTGCTGGAGTTATGGGAGGCCGTCCTGTAGCAACCTATTCAATCGTCGCCTTGGATACGGTCACGGGAGAATTGGGAGTAGCCGTCCAGAGTCATTGGTTCTCAGTGGGTTCAGTGGTGCCCTGGGCCCAGGCCGGCGTGGGAGCGGTAGCCACCCAGTCGTTTGTTAAGGTGGATTACGGCCCGGATGGTTTGGCCCTCATGGCTGAGGGGAAGACAGCTGAGGAGGCCCTTGCCACTCTTTTAGAGAAGGACAGTGCCCGAGCGGTGCGACAGGTAGCCATGGTGGATGCCCGAGGACGGGTGGCCGTCCACACCGGGAAACGCTGTATTCAATATGCCGGACATATTGTTGGTAAGCACTTTTCTGCCCAGGCCAATCTCATGGAAAAGGCGACTGTCCCTCAAGCTATGGCGGCTGCTTTTAGAAAGGCCGATGGGGATCTGGCGAATCGCCTCATGGCTGCCCTGGAAGCCGCTGAAAGAGAAGGCGGGGATATTCGGGGGCGACAATCCGCGGCTATGCTTATCGTCTCCGGAAAGCCTACGGGCATACCGTGGAAAGATGTGAAGGTGGACCTCCGGGTGGAGGACAACCCCGATCCTTTGGCAGAACTGAAACGCTTGATCCAGATTCACCGGGCTTACGAGTATGCCAACCAGGGAGATGTACACGTGGAAAAAGGGGAGATTGACAAAGCTTTGCAGGCTTATCAGCAAGCTGCCGAACTCTATCCTGAGAATGCGGAACTGCCTTACTGGTCGGCAGTGACCCTGGCGGGTGTAGGACGTTTAGACGAAGCATTGCCCCTGTTCCACACTGTCTTCATCCGGGAACCAAAGTTACGGGTGCTAACGCCACGATTGGTGCCGGTGGGGTTACTTCCTGAAGATCCTGATCTAATGACGCGGATTATGAATCAGTAATCTTTCACCGTTCATCATCAGGTATATGAACTGGCGGGTGGTGTTCGGCGGTGGGAATTTTGTTCCATCATGGTTCCACAAGAGAATACCTTGTATCGCGGTAGTGCTGGGGATTAACTTAGTTTAATTATTTTGCTGAAATTACCATCCCCCATGAAACCCGCCTTCAGCCTCACGTTTCTGTTGTTGAGTGTCTATGTATTGTTCTCCGGATGCGATCCTTTAGTAACACAGTTTTCAGGACAGGAACCGGCGATAAAGTACACCGCATCCACGGTTACCACTGCGTCCGGTGCTGATACTTTAGTTGTGATGACTTGGAACATTCGGTTCGGGGCTGCGAGGAGCAAATGGTATGGAGATTCCTGTGGGGATAGGGTTATTCTTCCAGAGTCAGAAGTGATCCAGAATTTGGAGGCCATTGCCCTGAAGATTGCCGAAGTTGACCCCGACGTGGTGCTCTTGCAAGAGGCTGACGTGGAATCTAAACGAACAGCGTATATTGACGAAGTCCAATGGCTTTTGGATCACACGGCCCTGAATTATGGCGTGTTTGCCTCCATGTGGCAGGCCCAGGTGGTGTTAGCCGACGGCCTGGGGCGAATCAATACCGGGAATGCCATTCTCTCCAAATGGCCCTTACGGGATGCCCAGCGAATCCAACTTCCACTCCGTGGGGATCAGGATAGTCTCACCCGTTATTTTTACCTGCGTCGAAATATCCTGAAGGCTCGGCTGGATTTGCCACCAGGAGCTGGTACCAACGGCGGTGATACACCAGTCTATATCGTGGATATCCATGCCACGGCTTTCGCCACCGATGACACTAAAAAGAAACATATTGCCCGGTTTAAAGAAGTCTTAGAGGAAATTCAATCTGAGGGAGGGTATTTTGTGGCCGGGGGTGACTTGAATGCCATTCCCCCTACGTCTGACAGTACTGATTATTGCATTGAAGATGGTTGCGGTGAGTCCTATCATGCCCCAGGCGATGATCCCCAACATCGTGAGGGGAGTTACTTCACTCCCGAAATTACCTGGCTGCAACCCATTTACGATGCCTTCACACCGGACATCGACCTAAGCACATACACAAGCAACCAGCAGGATTATTTTACCCACAGCACTAGTGGAGACCGCTTTTGGGATCGAAAGCTGGATTATTTATGGACTAACTGCGATTGGGGTTGGGTTCCCGGGTCTGTCACCACTCACCAGGAGGCTATGAACTTATCAGATCACGCGCCGGTAAGCGCCCGCTGGGTGATCCCGTGAAACGTTCATTGATCCGTGGATTGATAGTGGGGATGCTCATGGTCATCATAGCGCCAGGTGAGCAAACCCCCTGGTCGGCCGGTACGGCCTATGCTCTACCTACTGGTCGTTGGGAGCTGGGGTTGTTTCAACCTTTACGTTACGGTCTTTCTCCTAAAGTAGAATTAAGTACCTATAAACTAACCACGTTGCTCATGCCCACCGTCATAGTGAAATTAGCACGGGAGGAGTGGCGCGGCTGGGACCGGGCTCTACGGTTTACCCTATCCTACCCCACGCCCTTAATGCGGAAATTGCAAAGCCCGTTAGGGATGAAACTAGGCGGCCCCGACAAATTTGCCCTAATTTCTCCAGAATTTGAGATACCGTCAATGCTTTTGGTGAGTAGTGAGTTGTTCCTTACGCGTAACAGTGCTTTCCGGTCTTTGCTCACGACCAAAGCAGGGGCGACCTTCGCTTTGGGTTCTAATGGATTGGACGACCGTACTTCTATTGATCTACCCCTAATCTACCATCGCCTGGGGGTACTGTACAGCAAAGTAGGGTTTCGCTTGGGCAT
>CAZBEL010000112.1:0-5401 GCA_964490885.1 uncultured bacterium | reverse complement strand
GGAATAAAGTGAGCCAATTTGTATTTGCTTCTTCCTCTTCAGTCTATGGGAATAACGAAAAGATACCTTTCTCCGAAACGGATAACGTTGATCAACAAATCTCACCCTACGGGGCGACTAAAAAGATGGGCGAAGTTCTTTGTTACACGTATCATAATCTTCATCAATTACCCATGATCTGCTTGCGTTTTTTCACCGTTTACGGCCCTCGCCAGCGCCCGGAGATGGCCATCCATAAGTTTGTCCGCTTGATGTTTAATGGGGACCCTATTCCGGTTTATGGTGACGGCTCAACGGCTCGGGATTATACCTACATTGATGATATTGTCGCTGGTATTATAAAAGTCTTGGAAGTAAAGGAAGGGTACACCATTTATAACTTGGGCAATTCAGAGCCGGTTAAATTGAAGGATCTCATTGCCGTTATTGGAGAAGTTCTTGACGTGACCCCTCGCCTGGATTTTCGACCTTTACCAATTGGTGATGTCCAACGCACGTATGCCGATATCACCCGTGCCCGGCAACATTTGGATTATGAGCCTAAAACACATTTGCACGACGGAATTATTTCTTTTGTAGATTGGTACCGGGAGATGAAAGCAAAATACAGTGAGTGGTTTTAATGAAAAGGGATGAAAACATCGACGTGAGTTGGTTAATCGTCCAACGAGATCCTATTTCCAAGCATTTTTCGTTTTATTATTACGATTCTTTTAATATTAGGTTGTGGGGGCGATCGACAGGATGAGAGAAAGACGCCTGGAAATACTAGGAATCCTCACGCTCACGGTGTCCTTGTTAGTCCTAGTGAGTCTGTTGGGCTACCATCCCAACGAAGATCCGGGGATTTCCCCCAATGTACGGGTGGAAAATCCCATGGGCATTTTAGGTGTTTACATTGCCTACGCGTTCATCAAACTCTTGTTTGGTTATTCATCTTTAGTTATTCCGCTGGTTGGATTAGTGTGGGGTTGGTGGTTTTTTAGTCATCGTTCTTTGCAACCATTGGCACGCGTTAGTGCTTATTTATTGGGTGCAGTTTTATTGGTGAGCATGACCCTTGGACTGGTTGAAATCCTTACCGCTTCGGGAAGAGGCTTAGAATTCCAGTACAGCGGTTGGATTGGCGGAAGTCTGGCCAAATTACTGTACGATTTTCTAGGCACCATTGGTCTTGTCTTAGTTTTGTCAGCCAGTTGGTTGATGTTAGTACGGGGTTATTTTTCCTGGAGTTTCTACACACCTTTGAACAAGATGGGATCTTTTTTCCAGCGCAAGCGGGACGAACGAGCCTTGCGGCGGAAAATGAAAGCTACAGAGGAGGCTAAACGTGAACATACTCGGACCCTAGTGGAGAAAATTGACTCCCATCGGGAACCAGAACCGTCACCACAGCCAGACTCTACCCTAAAAGCAAACGAGGAGCAACCTGGTAAGAAACAGATTCTAACCGCGGAAGAATCACTTGCGTCAGAAACCGGAGAAAAGACACTCGAGTCTGCTGGCGTTGAAACCGGGGCAGCCTCCGAAGTGGGTGAGTCAACCGATTTAAAAGTTGAGCAGGAGGTCATTGAGCAAGAGGTCAATTTAGACGAATTAAAAGCTCGTCATGCCCCCCGGCGCAAATATCAATTGCCGCCCACTGATATTTTATCAGTTCCTCAGGACGTGTATGAAGGAATGTCCCGGGAAGAACTCATCGAACGGGCGAATTTCCTCACCCAATCCCTCCTCACTTTTGGTGTGGAGGGGACGGTGGTGAATGTGAGCCCCGGGCCGGTCATTACCCTCTTCGAAGTAGAACCCGCCGAAGGGGTACGGGTCAACAAGTTTGTAGCTCTGTCCGATGATCTGGCACGGGTCATGGAAGCCAGTCGGGTCCGGGTCATCGCTCCCATACCCGGAAAATCATCCGTGGGAATCGAGATTCCTAACCGCCATCCCGCCATGGTCTACTTCCGATCAGTCATTAACTCCAAGAAATTTGCCGATTCTCCTTCCTTGTTAACACTGGCCATCGGTAAGACCACTTCTGGGGAAATTGCCACCTTAGATTTAGCAAAGATGCCCCATTTATTAATTGCCGGGACCACTGGTTCGGGGAAATCTGTCTGTTTGAATTCTATTATTTGCAGTATTCTCTACCGGGCCACGCCGGAAGAGGTGAAGTTCGTCATCATCGATCCGAAAAAAGTAGAAATGTCCCTATACCGAAAATTGAATGGTTATCATCTCTTAAAAATGGAGGATATCCCTGAACCCATTGTCACTACTATGGAGAATGCGGTTCTTGCCTTGCGGTCGGTAGAACAGGAGATGGGACGGCGTTATGATATCTTAGCAGAATCGGTGGTTCGCAATATTGACGAATACAATGCCAAGATGCGGGCCTCAAATCAACCGCCCATGCCTTACATTATAGTTGTTGTCGACGAATTAGCCGATTTAATGATGCTTAACGCCAGGGAAGTGGAAGCTCCCATTGCTCGCTTAGCCCAATTGGCACGCGCCGTGGGTATCCACTTAGTGATAGCTACCCAGCGGCCTTCGGTGGATGTGATAACCGGCCTTATAAAAGCCAATTTCCCCTCCCGCATCGCTTTCCAGGTGGCCAGCAAGATCGACTCCCGGACAATCATCGACGGACCAGGAGCCGAGAAATTAATCGGTCGCGGTGATATGTTGTATCTTGGGTCAGGTAGCTCCGACCCGGTACGTCTCCATAATGCCTACATTACCCTGGAGGAGATCGAGGCGCTCATGAACCATATTACCCAACAGCCGACTCCCGAGGAAGAATTGGTCCTGCCGACCCTGCGTGAGTCGGTTCTCACCGAGACAATGATGGATAACGGGGGTAGTGAAGATGAACTACTCACCGAGGCCATTCGCCTAGTTGTTACCCATCAGCAGGGATCCATTTCCCTCATTCAACGCCGTCTAAAGGTGGGCTACTCCCGTGCCGCTCGTCTGATTGACCAAATGGAACAACTGGGCATCGTGGGGCCCTTTACGGGTAGCAAAGCACGGGAGATTCTCGTGGACGAATCCTACCTGGAACATCTATAATCGCATGACCCCGATCCGGATTTTTTTAGTGCTTGCATGGTGGAGTATACCTCTATGGGGAGCCGACAGTAATTTACTCGGAAATATTCGCGAGGTCCTACTCCAGTCACCCGGGACTGGCATGGATGTGCAGGTGCAACAGGTCCAGTATCACAACACTTATTCCACAACTGGTTATGTGGAGGTTTTGGGCTCCAACCGCTATTTTTTTGATTCCGCTGAGCAAACAATTCTCGTAGATGATCGAACCATCAAAACCTGGAACAAGACCCGTCAGCAGTTGATTATTGACACTATTGTAAAAGACGAGTTCAGTCTATTCAGTCTACTATCGGGAAATTTTCAAGGATTAGAGATTATTAATGTGGATACCACGGTAGAGACGATTACGTTAAGTTTTAGTATTAGTGAAATGTCCATTACCGGGCGATTAGTGGTGGCGTCTCCTTCATTACATCCCCTTGAGATTCAATTCACTTACGACGAGGATAATCTTTTTACAGCCCGAATAACTAACTTTCGGGTGCTTACTCTTCCTACACGATTCCAACAGTTTCAACCACAGCCAAAAGAGATAATTGATCTCCGTGAGTAGAAGGACAAAATTCATAATTAGTTTGATTGTTAGCGGGGGTGCCCTGTACTATGCATTTCGGGGAGAAGATTTTACCGCCCTTACCGAGCGCATCGCGCAGGTTCGCATGGGCTATCTTATTGCTGGCATTGCAGTACTTGTGTTTAGTGTATTAATCCGGGCAAAGCGGTGGCAACTGATCCTGTTACCCATGGAACACATTCGCGTTCACCCACTTTTTGGTGTAACCATGATCGGGTATTTTGGGAATACGGTCTTGCCTTTTCGGTTAGGTGAAATCTTGCGCGCTTATAGTTTAAGTTCTGTTTCCCAAATTACCGTTTCCCGAGCGTTTGGTACCATTATCCTGGAACGGGTGATCGACATGTTAGGAGCCATTGTCTTAATGTTGGTTTTTATTCCCCTGTTTCCCTTTGAAGATAGTAGTGTCCCTCTTTTTGCTTTACTCTTTTCAGTGATGACCTTCGTGGGCGTGGTTGTGCTCATTGGACTGGGTTATGCCCGCCAGAATTGGTTTGAGCGCCTTCATGAAAAACCCTTTTTCCGACGCAAGGCCGGCAGTTTTATTCTAAACCTTTTGGATAAACTGATCGACGGACTCACCGCTTTACGGAACACGCATCATGCCTTCTCCATTATCGGCTACACGCTCTTTTTATGGGTCATTTATTATCTTCTTACCTACTGTTTCCTCCAAGCTGTGGATGTTCACATCGGGAATGTAGGGGTGGGGATTGTATTAATTACAACAACCCTAGCATTAGCGATCCCGGCCTTGCCCGGTTTTGTGGGAACTTACGACGTCGTGGCCAAGGCGACCCTCACGGCACTATTTGCCATCCGTGGTGATCATGCCCTGGCCTATGCCATCGTTTCCCATGCCGCTTCCATTATTCCATACTTGGTCATTGGGGCAGTCTATTTTGTACTAAGTTCAGTACATATCAGGGACATTAAAAAAACACCGCTTAATTCCTGAAGATACCAGTGAGTACACCACCCCTCTATGATACTATCTTCCTGGATCGGGATGGAACTTTGAATCCTGACCCAGGTTATATCGATTCCCTGGAACATTATCGGTTCTATGACTTTACTCTAAAAGCACTCCAGTTACTGGCGAGACACGGCTATCGCTTCTGTATCGTCACGAATCAATCGGGTGTTGCCCGAGGACTCATTAAACCAGAGAAATTGGCTGAGATTCATCACTTCATTAAGGAAACTTTCCGCGATCATGGAATTCCTCTCTTGGGGATTTATCATTGTACCGATCATCCCCAGGATGCGAGTGAACATCGTAAACCTGGTTCCGGCATGTTTTTAGAAGCCGCCGCCGAACACGGTATCGTCCTTCCTGCCAGCTTAATGATTGGTGATGCTGTATCCGATATGGAAGCGGGCGTAAAATTAGGCATGGATACCATGTTGGTATTAACGGGTAAAGGAAAAGATACTAAAACCCTTTTGAAAGACCGATTCTATCCTACGTATGTGGTGGAGAACCTTTTAGCCGGCGCACAACGGTTAATGGGAGGGTCTTTGTCGTGAAGATTGGCGTTCTTTCCGGTGGTTCTTCTCTGGAACGGGAAATATCCTTAAAAACTGGTTCTGCGGTGGTCTCAGCCCTGAAAAAATTGGGTCATAAAGTCGTTCCTTTAATTTTTGAGGATGATTTGCAGCCATTAATCCCCCAATTAAAAAATGTGGACTTAGTGTTTAATGCTTTGCATGGTG
>CAZBEL010000111.1:0-5468 GCA_964490885.1 uncultured bacterium | reverse complement strand
CCAGTGATGTGATTGGCAGTGGTGAGACCATGGTTTTCGATTCTAAAGCAACCATGATCGCGGCGAATTCCCTTTTGAAAACGGTCTCCTGGTACGACAATGGCTGGGGCTTTGCCGCCCGGATATTAGATTTGGTGGAAGCCTACGCCTTGCTCAATCATGCTCCGGCGGAAGGAGGTGACGCATGAGAATCGCCATTAACGGATTTGGTCGTATCGGTCGGACAGTCTTCCGCATTTTGAACCGGCAAGGGGATTTTCCGGTAGTGGCCATTAATGACATCGCCCAGAACGATGCCTTGGCCTACCTCTTAAAATACGATACGGTTATGGGGCGTTTCCCCGATACTGTTCGTCTAGAGGGGGATCACCTGTATACCTCCAACAATGAAGTTCAGATGCTGGCCGTGAAGGATCCCCGAGAATTACCGTGGGGGAAATTAGGGGTGGATGTGGTAGTAGAATCCACTGGACGGTTCCGTACTCGAGAAACTTTGCAACCCCATTTAGAAGCGGGTGCCCAACGGGTACTCCTCACTGTACCGGCCAAGGATGAGATTGATTTCACCGTCGTGATCGGTGTGAATGATGATCGCCTGACCCCGGTGCATCGCATCATTTCCAATGCCAGTTGTACTACCAATTGTTTAGCCCCCATGGCCAAAGTCCTCCAGGATACCTTTGGTATTGAATATGGCGTCATTAATACTATCCATGCATACACAAACGATCAGCGCTTGGCAGACGTACCTCACACGGACTGGCGACGCAGCCGAGCCGCGGCGGAGAATATCATTCCTACCACCACCGGGGCGGCTCGGGCAGTAGGAAAAGTCCTCCCAGAGTTAGAGGGGAAGTTGGATGGCATCGCCATGCGCGTGCCTGTCCCTGACGGATCGGTGGTGGACGGTATTTTCAAATTAAAAAAGGATGTTACGGCGGCCGACGTAAATGAAGCCGTCTACGCCGCTTCGGAATCGGAACGCCTGCAGAAAATTATCGAATATTCCACACTGCCCGTCGTCTCCACGGACATTATTGGAAACCCCCACTCCTCCATTTTTGACGCACCGTTTACCAAGGTGGTTCAGGGAAATCTCGTAAAAACACTGAATTGGTACGATAACGAGTGGGGCTACTCCAACCGAGTGGTGGATTTAATTCGTATCATTCAGGGTTGGAATTAAGTTAAACCTGGAGTTCCGGTAAGTCCCGATAGTACTCCAGGGCTTCAGGGTTGGCTAAGGCATCCCGGTTGAGTACATCTTCCCCATGAAGGATTTTCTTCACCGCTAACTCTACTTTTTTCCCGTTGATGGTGTAAGGAATATCGGCAATAGGGAGAGTAACTGCCGGCACGTGCCGCGGGGAGCATTGAGTGCGGATTTGGTGCTTGATTTTCTCTATTAATTCTTGGTTTAGGGTTGCGCCTTCGTTCAATTTAATGAACAGGATCACCCGTTCATCCCCCTGCCAGTTCTGGCCCACTACAAGGCTGTCGGCTACTTCCGGTAACGCTTCCACTACGCGGTAAATCTCTGCCGTACCGATCCGTACACCGCCAGGATTCAAGGTAGCATCACTACGACCGAAAATTTGTACCCCGCCGTGGTCGTTGATGGTAATAAAGTCCCCGTGGGTCCAAACGCCGGGGAATTTTTCGAAATAGGCCGCCCGGTATTTCTTGCCTTCAGGGTCATTCCAGAAATAAATGGGCATGGAGGGAAAAGGAAGCTCGCACACCAATTCCCCCTTTTCGTTGATCACTGGTTTTCCTTGAGAATTATACGCGGCAACCTTCATCCCCAGCCCCCGGCACTGGAGTTCCCCGCGGTAGACAGGCAGGGTGGGGTTCCCTAAAGCAAAGCACGAAATGATGTCAGTTCCCCCCGAGATGGAGGCCAATAGAACGTCTTTTTTAATGTCCCGGTACACGTAGTCGAAACTCTCTTCAACCAGGGGCGATCCTGTGGAGAGAATAGCCCGCAAGGCCGGGAGTTCGTGTGTTTCGCGAGGCTTCACTCCGGCCGCTTCACAAGCAGCAATATATTTGGCGCTGGTTCCGAAGACCGTAATATTTATTTCCTGGGCCAGGTCCCAGAGGGCCGCCGGGTGGGGGTGAAACGGAGAACCGTCGTAAAGGACAACTGTGGTACCCACGGCCAGGGAAGAAACCAGCCAGTTCCACATCATCCAACCACAAGTGGTGAAATAAAAGATCGTGTCTTCCCGCCCGAGATCGGTATGCAGGCGCAATTCTTTCAGATGCTGTAATAAGGTTCCCCCAGCTCCGTGCACGATGGACTTGGGGAGTCCCGTCGTCCCAGAGGAATACATGATGTACAGGGGATGGTCAAACGGGAGAGGGATAAACTCAGGCTTGGTAGTTAGGCCTGACTTTAAACAATCGTCGAAGAGAAAGCTGTTAGGGAGGGAAAGGGCTGGGTTCTCGGGGTTCAGATAGGGGACGATAACCACCCGCTCCACGCTGGGGAGTTGGGAGCAGATTCCCTGGAGTTTAGTTAGCGAATCAAAGGGTTTGCCGTTGTAAAAGTAGCCATCTGCGGAAAAAAGCACTTTTGGTTTAATTTGACTAAAACGGTCCAGTACACCCTTGATTCCAAAATCGGGTGAGGAGGAACTCCAAATAGCTCCCAGGGAAGCCGTGGCCAACATGGCAATCACAGTTTCCGGCAGGTTGGGCAGGAACCCAGCCACCCGGTCCCCTTTTTGAACCCCTGATTCCCGGAGGAAAGCTTGCATGCTCCCTACGATGGTGTACAATTCCCGGTAAGTGAGGGTGCGTAGTGGTTGTCCTTCTCCTTTAAAAATCAACGCCGGATGGTCGTCACGAAAGCGTAAAAGGTTCTCGGCAAAGTTTAACCGGCTTCCTTGGAACCAGCGAGCCCCCGGCATTTTGGTGAGGTCATCCACCACCTGGGTGTAAGGGGCCGTAGTCAGTAAATCACTGAAATGGTAAAACGATTCCCAAAAAGCGGCGGGTTCCGTTACGCTCCAGGTGTAGAGTTCGTGATAATCCTGCAGATGAAGATTATACTGTTCGTTTACCGCACGGCGGAAAGCGGTCATATGTGCTTTTTCCATGGCCTCTCGGCTGGGGGACCAAAGGGGTTTTGTCATGGTTTCTACTCCCAATGAATGAGGGAAAATAACCCTGAGATGGATATATGTTACAAGGACAAGCCGGGGGAATGAATGACGGACACTGAACTCAGAACTCTGAATGTGGTAAACTTGGAACATTCCCCTTATATCACCAACTATTCACTTCATCATTCATTATCCCTTAAAACCCGTATTTTCAAAACACGCCTGTCTTTCCGAATCCCGTTGTGACGGGATGAGTGATCTACTTCTGCCGTTTAAAGTCCGTGAGTGGAAAAACAAAACAACAAAAGTGAGGCTCAAAGCTCATCAACAAACATTTGCAAGGATACTAACGAAAAAGGACGTTGATTTCCAGAGGTAGATTCCTCTGTCGTGTATCCCTCGGAAAGAGTGCCCTTTTTATCTAAGTAGATTCCAGTTGTTTTAAAAAACTTGTGTAAAACTTCTCGAGCGAGGTGTAGAGTAGGCCAGTTCCTTTTCCATTCGATCCACCTGGGAAAACTGACCTTTGAATTCCAGATGTTTCTTCCATAGAAGCGATAGTAATTTCAAACCTCAGTTCAATAAAGACTAATGAAAATTGCATTCCTAACTGCGGGGGGCTTGGCGCCCTGTCTATCGGCTTCTATCGGGGCGTTGATCCAAGCTTATCGTGAACAAGCCACCGAGGCGACTTTTATGGGTTATCTGCACGGCTATCAGGGTTTGCTCCTAGGCCGTACCCTTCCTTTCCCGGCGGATGTCCACCAGCGGGTGGAAGTTTTGTATTCTTTCGGGGGCAGCCCCTTGGGGAATAGCCGTGTTAAATTGACCAACACGGAAGATTGTGTCCGCCGGGGATTGGTGCCGGAAGGAAAGAACCCACTCCAAGTGGCGGCAGAACAATTGATAAAGGACAAGGTAGACATTCTTCACCCCATCGGGGGAGACGACACTAACACCATGGCGGGAGAGTTAGTCTCCTATCTCCAGGATCATGATTATGACCTTACAGTGGTGGGTCTCCCCAAAACAGTAGATAATGACGTCGTTCCCATCGTCCAGACTTTAGGGGCCAGCACGGCTGCCGAGCAAGGCGCCCGGTTCTTCGAAAACATTGCCAACGAGAATACCACCAGCAGCCGCCAGTTGTTGATCCATGAGGTCATGGGGCGCCATTGTGGTTGGTTAACGGCTGCCACGGCCCGCACTTACCGGGATCGCCTTCAATCTCGAACCTTTTATCCTGAGATGCTCCTTTCCCGGGAACGCTGGGATATTGATGCCGTTTACATCCCCGAAATGGACCTGCACTTAGAGCAAGAGAGCGAGCGGTTAAAACGACGCATGGATGAAAAAGATTGTGTTACGATATTTTTAAGCGAAGGGGCGGGCGTTGAAACCATCGTGGCCCAAATGGAAGCTAAAGGTGAAACTGTAAGACGGGATGCCTTCGGACATGTTCGACTGGATGAGATTAATCCGGGGGAATGGTATGCACGCCAGTTTGCTTCTCGTTTGCAGGCCGATAAGGTGCTGGTACAAAAGAGTGGGTACTTTGCTCGCTCGGCAGCCCCTAACGCCCAGGATTTGGGACTCATAAAACACTCCGCCACCCTAGCAGTGAAACAGGCCCTGAGCGGTAAAAGTGGTGTTGTGGGACTGGATGAGGAGCGGGAAGGTCAACTGTCTTTAATCCCTTTTCAACGCATACGAGGAGGCAAACCGTTTGCCTACCGAGTATCTTGGTTTACCGACTTATTAACGGAAATAGGACAACCTTGGAACTAATACAATTCACACGGGAGCGAACACATGAACTCTGACCAACTGATAGAAACCGCCCAGGCGATGGTCCGTCCTGGAAAAGGCATCCTGGCGGCGGATGAGAGTACTCCAACCATAAAAAAACGCTTCGACACTATTGGGGTGGAGAGTACGGAGGCGAATCGCAATGCTTATCGGGATTTGCTGTTTACCACTCAGGGGATGGAAGCTTACATCAGCGGGGTTATTCTCTTTGACGAAACTATCCGTCAATCCACTTTACAAAAGTGTCGCGTGATGACCCTCGGGTGTCCACGCCCTGCCAATATGCAGAGGCACTGGGCGAGGTAGAAGTGGTCGCTCACTTTGGCAACGAGAGCGTGCGTATGATCGGCGTGTGAATATTTGTCTGTCTATCAATCCGCCTGAAGAGCTCCAAAAGAAGGTGACGACACGGTTGCGCACTGGAGCCGAATGATGTCGGGTCGTTCGACCATCGCAAGCCCTTCAAGCCGACGACGACGAGGCTGGCGCCGAAGGCAACACTTAGGTGCCCTTTGACGCCGTCCTCGACCTGCACACCTTTCGCCCGTG
>CAZBEL010000110.1:0-5487 GCA_964490885.1 uncultured bacterium | reverse complement strand
TGAACTGTGCCTACTATTCTCTGGCTGGGTCCATCCCTCCGCACATCAAAAGCGTGGCCATTCCTTTGGTGGAGAACCAGACCGCTGAGTTTGGTATGGCCGAGGCGGTGACGGATAATCTCCGGGATAAGTTCATCGCCGAGAACATTCTCCAGGTGGTCCCGGAAGACCGCGCCGATTCCATTTTGCGGGGAACCATCACTCGAGTGACAGACACGCCCTACACCTTCAAGACGGGAGAAGCCGTCACCGAGTACCGTTTTACGGTGACAATGAAATTGGAATGGATCGACGAGAAGAATGACAAGGTTTTGCTCAATAAGCAGTATTCCGCCTGGGGAGCCTACGGTTTGAGCGGGGATATTAGTACCGACGGCGTGGATAACGACGGTGACGGCTTAATCGATGAGAGCGACCCGGACGAAGTGGGTGATCCTCGGGAGTTCGCTACCCAGGTCGCCGTTATAAAAATTGCAGAAGATGTCCTTAATGACATTGTATCTTCTTGGTAATAAAAGCAACAACCATTTAATAGGATAACAACCCCTTACTTATGAAGACAAACCATATTTACATCAACTCCCTCGGGGACTATGAAGGGCAGGAAATCACCCTGCACGGTTGGGTATACCATCTCCGTGTTATGGGCAAACTGTGGTTCCTGATTCTGCGTGATGGCACCGGTATGACTCAGTGCGTCATCGTGGAAGGAGAGGTTCCCCCGGAGATCTTTAAACTCAAACAGGATCTCACTCAAGAGTCTTCCGTATCGGTGACGGGACGGGTTCGCAAAGAGCCCCGCGCGGTTAGCGGCTATGAGTTAAATGTTACCGACATTCAGGTGCACCAAATCGCTCAGGATTATCCCATTACGCCTAAAGAACACGGCACGGCTTTCCTCATGGATCACCGTCACCTGTGGATTCGGTCGAAGAAACAGCATGCCATTTTGCGGGTGCGTCACCAGGTGATCAAGGCCTGCCGCGACTTTTTAGATAGCCACGGGTTTACCTTGCTGGATACGCCCATCTTCACCGCCAACGCCTGCGAAGGGACTACTAACTTGTTCAAGGTGGACTATTTTGAGCGGGCCGCCTATCTCACTCAAAGTGGTCAACTCTATTCCGAAGCCACCGCAATGGGGTTTGGGAAGGTGTACTGCTTTGGTCCCACTTTCCGGGCGGAGAAGTCGAAGACGCGACGTCATTTAACCGAATTCTGGATGGTGGAGCCAGAAATGGCCTATTGTGATTTGGAGGAGAACATGGAGTGGGCCGAGGCCTTTGTAACCCATATTGTACAACACTGCCTGGAGCACTGCCAACTAGAGTTCATCACTTTAGAGAGGGATGTGAGCACCCTGGAAAAAGTGCAGGTACCATTCCCTCGCATCACGTATGACGAAGCCGTTGAGATT
The DNA here is from genome assembly GCA_964490885.1 of uncultured bacterium. GTDB lineage: Bacteria > Fidelibacterota > Marinisomatia > Marinisomatales > TCS56 > CAZBEL01. The sequence continues at coordinate 4,070 of CAZBEL010000110.1, read as the reverse complement.
CTCCACCAGCAAGGAGTGGACTTTGAATACGGCAACGATTTCGGCGGGGGCGATGAGACCGTTATCTCCCAGCAGTTCGACCGGCCCGTGATGGTGCACCGTTGGCCCGCCGATGTGAAGGCATTTTATATGAAACGGGACCCGAATAACGAGGAGTTGGCGTTGGGTGTGGACATGCTGGCCCCGGAAGGGTACGGGGAGATCATCGGGGGTGGCCAGCGTGAGGACGATTACGATACGCTGGTGGAGCGCATCCGGCATCATGATTTACCCATGAAGCCGCTAGAGTGGTACTTAGATCTACGGAAATATGGCTCCGTCCCCCATTCCGGGTTTGGCCTGGGTATTGAACGCACCGTAGCCTGGATCACTGGCACACAACACATACGGGAAACCATTCCCTTCCCGCGGACCATCTATCGCCTGGAACCGTAGTGGAATTCAAAGCTCGGATTGCCGTTTTTGGTGGGCGCGATGTTGATCAGGAAACTTATGATCAAGCGGTGGAGTTGGGTCAGCGCATGGCCCAGGAGGACTGGCTGGTCTTCTGCGGGGGCGGTCCTGGCGTCATGGAAGCCATTGCCAAGGGTGTTCACTCCGGCGGTGGCATCTGTGTGGGGATTTTGAAAGGGACCTCATTGGAGGAGGCGAATCCCTACATTCATGTTCCCGTAGCCACAGGCATGGGAATTGCCCGGAATGCCTTGTTGGCTTACAACGGGGAGGTGGCCGTGGCCATCAACGGCAGTTATGGTACCCTGTCCGAGATTGCCTATGCCTTACAACTTAAGAGACCGGTGATTGGTCTGGGGACCTGGGATTTGAAAGAGATCATTAATGTAAAGACGCCATCTGAAGTAATAAGTAAAATTAAAGGAATTATATCATGACGTTTGAGATCCCCCAAAAAGAGAATGCAGGAGCCCGGATCAAAGTGACCGGCCGGGTTCAAATGGTGGGCTTCCGCTGGTTTACCGTACAGTGGGCGCAAGATTTAGGGCTGTCAGGTTGGGTGAAGAATATGCACGACGGGTCTGTCCTCATCGAAGCGGAAGGTGAAAAGAAACGCATCGAGTCTTTAATCAAAGAAGTCAAGATCGGCCCGCGGAATGCTTCGGTGAAAGAGGTGAAGGTTACCTGGCTACCCTTTGAGCATCGCTTTCGTGATTTCAAAATCCGCTATTGAGGGTTTTGTAGACACGGTTTTTCATACCACTGTTTGGGGAGTATAGAGCTACATGCGAATTGCCATTTGCCAGATCAATACCACCGTGGGGGCCTTCGAGGCTAACCACGACAAGGTATTAAGTGTTTATGCGTCGGCCCTGAAAGAGGGTGCCGACCTGGTAGTCTTTCCGGAGATGTCTACGACAGGGTATCCACCAGCCGACCTACTCCTCATTGACGACTTCGTGGCCCAGAGTGAGAAAACGTTGCAGGAGATTGTAGCTGCGACTACCCGCCCCATCATCGTGGGTTATGTTCGACGGTCAGGCCGCCATTTACACAACAGTGCCGCCCTGGGAATGAACGGGAAAGTAGTGCATATCTACGATAAGATTCTCCTTCCCACTTACGACGTGTTCGATGAGGATCGTTATTTCACCCCAGGGAGTGAGGTGGGCATTTGGAAGGTACCCGTTGGGGGCCGCGAGCATGTTCTGGGCATCCAGATTTGTGAAGATCTGTGGGACGAGGATTATACTTGTAAAGTGACGCATCTCCAGGGGCAGGGAGGTGCTGAGGTAGTCATTAACATTTCCGCTTCACCCTATCATGAGCGGCGGTTACTGGATCGTTACCAGGTGATCAAAAAGCAGGTGGAGGGCCTGGGGCGGCCTTTTCTCTATTGCAACCTCGTAGGTGCTCAGGATGAATTGATCTTCGACGGTCAGTCCCTGGCAGTGGCGGCAGACGGTGGTTTGTTGGCCCAAGGGAAGCCCTTTCAGGAAGACCTCCTTTTGGTGGATCTACCTGTTGAAAAATCTACCCGCTCGGTGGTCACCCAATCCCGGGAAGAAGAGATTTACCAGGCCCTGTGCCTGGGCATCAGAGATTACTTCCGGAAGACGGGGCATCAGGAGGCAGTGATTGGTCTTAGTGGCGGTATTGATTCCAGCCTGGTGGCCTGCCTGGCGGTAGATGCCTTAGGGGCCCAGCACGTACACGGTATTTCCATGCCCTCCCGTTTTTCCAGCGATCATAGCCAGGAGGATGCAGCACTACTGGCGCATAATTTAGGGATCGATTACCGCGTGTTACCCATCGAAAAGTTGACCACTGCTTACGAGGCCGTCCTGGCCGAATCATTTCACGGAGCGGAAAGGGATGTGACCGAGGAGAACATCCAGGCCCGCATCCGGGGGAACCTACTCATGGCTCTTTCCAATAAGTTCAACTGGCTGGTCCTTTCCACCGGGAACAAGACCGAATTGGCCCTGGGATACTGTACCCTTTACGGAGATTTGAGCGGCGGTCTGGCAGTGATATCGGATTTGAGCAAGGATGATGTGTACGCCTTGAGCAAGTGGGTGAATGTATCAGCCGGAGTGGAGCGCATCCCCCAACGCTGCTTGACCAAGCCTCCGTCGGCCGAGTTAGCCCCAGGGCAGGTGGACCCCTTCGATTACGAGGTAGTAAGTCCTTTGGTGAATGCTCTGGTAGAAGAGTTTCGTACCCCAGAAGAGCTCATTGCTGACGGGGCCGATGCGCAGTTGGTCCACGATCTTTACCGACGGATTCGCCTGAACGAGTACAAACGGCGCCAGGCACCCCCTGGTCTAAGGGTCACCCCCAAGGCTTTCGGTGTGGGCCGGCGCATCCCCATCGTAAACCATTACAACAGTGGGAAGTCGTAGCAATATGTATCGCAGCATACTTTTCATCTTAGTATTAGCTGGTGGGCTCCAGGCCCAGGAAATCACCCCCGCTCAATACTGGGAATCCCTTTCCGATTCGGAAAAGGTGGCGTTTGTGAACGGGGCCTACGCCATGGCCGCGCGATTAAAAGCCCACCACGAGCACGAAGTGTACCAACAGTATTATCGTGATCCCAACTGGATCCAGCCCTATTATATCGAGCGTTTCTACGAGATTGTGGATGAGCACATTTCTAAAGAGGTAGGGACGCATTTAGAGATCATTACCCAGTCCATGGATGCCCTTTATGCCAACTACGACAACCACCGGATTCCCATCATCGAGGCCCTGCGCATCGTGTCCGTGGCCCAGGATGGCGACCGGGCCAAGGGGAACTTGCTCTTACTCCAGGCCCAGCGGAAATATCGACCCTAAGGGGTTGGGTTAACCGTCGTTCCCGGTTTTCTTTTTACAATATAGTACAGCCCCACACCGATCCCTACTGTAATGATCCCCGCAAGGGAAGTTAAAGGCCGACTCCACACGTTGTGGAAAACCATCCAGACGCTGAGGAGAATAAAGGCCAGGGGCGTGAGGGGGTAACCCCACGTGCGATAGGCGGGACGGGGCAAATCCTTACGTCGCCGCAGGAGGAAGATCCCGGCTACCGTCAAGCCAGTAAATAGGCTGAGGGTAAAACCGATGTAGTTCAGGAGGGTTTCGAACGTGGCGGTGATGAGTAATAAAAGAGCTATTCCCGCCTGGAGGGCGATGGCGATGACGGGCGTTCCCCGGGGACTTAATTGAGCCAGGGAAGCTAGGAGAGGGTAATCTTCCCCGGCGGTGAAGTAAACCCGGGGGCCGGTCATGATCATAGCGCTAACGCTGGAAACCAGAGCCAGGGCGATAAACAGGCTCATGACAATGCCTGCCGAAGGCCCGAAAATCGCCTGAGCTACTACATGACCCACTTCCACTACCCCGGTAATGTCCTGCGGAGGGACTACCGAGAGAAAGATGGCATTTACCCCTAAATACAATCCTGTGACTAACAGCGTCCCGGTCATCAAAGCCAGAGGGATCGTGCGGTGGGGACGTTTCACTTCGCCGAGGACGTAAGTGGCACCATTCCAACCGCTGTAGGCAAAGGAGACGAAGATGAGCCCGACCCAAAAGGCCGGATTGCCCACACTTCCCGTAGCAGCTTGGGT
>CAZBEL010000109.1:0-5516 GCA_964490885.1 uncultured bacterium | reverse complement strand
GGAGTGACAGAAGAGTGGATCGGAATGAAATATGCAGATGGTATTGACAATGACGGTGATGGTTTCATCGACGAGGGTATTGATGACGGGATTGATGATGGATCAGAAGCCTGGTACGATGGGGTGGATAACGATGGAGATGGCCAGGTGGATGAAGAAGATGAAATCGGGAATAAGTGGTTGAGCCGCTTTGGCAGTTATAAGCCGTATGATGCTTTTGGTCAAAACGGAGGGTTTGGGGATTATAAATATGACGAGAAAGGCCATATCCTTTTTGATACTAATGATGATGGTGTTTACGGGGGGGAAGGGGACTTTAAGATCAATTATGGTAATCTCTCCTCAGTCGTTCTTGATGCCAATGATGATGGCATCAACGATTATCCTGAATTTGACGTGCGAAACTTCCGCTATGACCTACGGGGAGTTTGGGCCCCAACGAAGGATTTAAGCATTAGTGTATCCCACGGATATGCTTGGGCTAGGAATATTAATATCACAGGCATCGCCCGTTATTTAGCCGATGGTTGGCAATATAATTATTACCAGACTAAAATTGCCTGGCGGAACTTTTTTCTCCAGGCCTATCTCAACACCAGTCACTCTGGCAACCCAAGTAAGCCAACACGAAACTTGGCCACGGGCGGGTTGATCTACGATCGATCCAAGAAGTTCAGTGCGCAATTCCAGCATGCCATGGAATTTTTCAACGGAAATTTCCGTTTCGTTTGGGGCCTGGATTATTTCTTAACCATGCCCGATACGCGAGGTACGATTTTGTCGGACAAGGAAGGATGGGATCATCGTGACAATAACGGTAATGGTGAGGCTGGGTCCCCCATCATTTTTGCCGATGCCAATGACAACACCTGGTACGATAAGGGTGAAGGGTACACACGCTGGAATACTGAGGGAGAACCTTTTGAGGATACCAATGGCGACGGGGTGTGGAATAACGGTGAGCCTTTTGAAGATTTAAACGGAAACGGTGTTTACGATAAACCTGGTACCCAATTTGGAGTGATTCCTACCGAGGACCACGCTCGTGGGGCCATTGCCGATGGCATAGACAATGACGGTGATGGGCTCATTGACGAAGGGATTGATGAAAAGGAGGAAGATAATCGCAAGACTGTAAACGAATTGGGCACCTATTACCAATTCAACTGGAAGATAACCCCCCGGTGGGAGTTCATCCAGGCCACCCGATTGGACGTTCACGATCGTCTAACAGACTTAGTGGAGTTTAATAACCAACAGACTCATAATTATAGCCCCTTGAACTGGCGGTTTGATTTCAGTAAGACCGAAGGGTTACAGGTTTCCCCCAAGGTGGGATTAGTATATCGTCCCCGGGAGAACCAGACATTTCGCCTCACCTGGGCCACGGCTTTCAATACGCCTTCCAACCAGGCACTATTCCTTGATCTATTTGTCACACGTGTCTCTATCTTCAAAGTTTATGCCCGGGGTGCCAGCGGTGGGTATGTCTATCCACGGGACGCAAACGGGGTTTGGGATCCTGATGAACAGTACGATGACGTCAATAATAATGGTCAGTGGGATGAAGGCGAACCTTTCGAAGATAAAGAACGAATTTATGTCTTTGACACACAATCATTCCGGTTTGACGCTTTCGATCCTGAAAATGAAATCCTTTTCTATCCCTCCGTCGATCCAAAGATAGAGGGTTTCTACAATTATAAAGTGGACGATCTACCGGAGATAGAAGCGGAGAAGGTGCGCACCTGGGAATTTGGTTACAAAGGACGTATCTCCAAGGCGCTCTACGGAACCCTGGATATATTCACGAACCACTACAACAGTTTTGTAAGCCCAACCACGTTCATTACTCCCATCGTTATTAAACGCAGTGTGTTGGAAACGGATTGGGATGGGGACGGTATTATGAATCAAGTCGTGGATGTGGCCAACAATATTATTGCCGATCGGGACGATTATGAAGAGTCGTTCAAATACTGGCGTGATAACATTGTGGGTGTGGCGGCCATTGATACAACTCCCGGATTGGCACCACCTGTGGTAGTTGGATATATCAATTATGGCAAAGTGGATGTGAGTGGACTGGATGCCAGCATCACCTGGTTGGTGAATCGGAGTTTGACTATTGATGCCCACTACTCTTTTTTGAATATCACTGAGTTCCTTAATCCCATTACCAATGCCAAGGATCCCATCAACGCTCCCCGGCATAAAGGGGGTATATCCTTCCGTTATGCACCTCCGTCTAAACCTCTGGCCGTGACCCTTAACTATCGTTACGTGGATGCTTTCCCTTGGTCCTCAGGAGTCTATTTTGGTCAAATCCCCACCTATAATATTTTTGACCTGCACAGTTCCTATAAAATAAACCGATACTTGTCGGCCATGGTAACGGTGAACAATATTTTAAATTACCGCCATACGGAAATCATTGGTGGGCCGCGCCTGGGACGGATGGTGATTTTCCGGCTTCAGGCATCGCTATAATGTAATCTGTTTCGTATTCCCCGCTGCCGTAATAAAAAAAGAAGCAGGACAGTTTAAAAGCCTGGGAGCGGGGGAAACAACCAGTCTTTATTAACCTCTGCCCTGCTTGAATCTAATTTAAAATTAGTTTTTCCTGCTAATCACGGCAAGGAAATTTTATTACATTATTAAACATCCTCCCCGGGAAATGGTGTTATCCAAAGAAAAGAGTGAATTAGCTCACCGTGTTCATGTCAATGGCTTCTTCGATGAGCATGATGGGTATCTCTTCCCGGATGGGGTAGAGATATTTTCCATCTTGCCGCAACAATCCAGCATCGATAAGGTCCCGAACAGGCTCTCCATTCCGCTTAAAAGCTTTTCCTGCCTCAATGGCCATATTGATCTTTTTTAGCATATCTTCATCGATGAGTGCCACCGGTTCTTTGGTCTCCGGGCAGCACAGAATGTCTAATAATTCTTTTGATATAGCCATCGATTCCCTTTCCAACTTATCGCTCAAATTTAATACCTTTTAAGCCCCATGTCATTCCTGCATTGGCTCACACAACTGGATCAGAAATTGTTTTTACTGCTAAACAGTGAATGGACCAACCCACTTTTCGATATAAGTATGCCCATTATAACCAATCAATACCTTTGGGGGTTCCCCCTTTTATTAGCTTGGGTTGGACTACAAATCTGGGGCGGAAGGAAGGGTAGAATTGCAGCGTGGGTTTTTCTGATTGCCGTGATTAGTGCCGATATTATCTCGGCCCAGTTTATCAAACCCTTAGTAGGTCGCCTGCGCCCTTCACACGCTCACTTAGAAACGCTCCGGCTATTAGTACCGCCTGGGGGGAAGTACGGTTTCGTCTCCAGTCATGCGACAAATACTATGTCAGGGGCTGTGGTTTTGAGTTATTTTTACACCCGGTATAAGAAGATATTTATTACCCTGCCTATTTTGGTCGGTTTCAGTCGCGTCTACGTTGGGGTGCATTATCCTGGAGATGTGTTGGGAGGTTGGCTTTTAGGTTACATCCTTGGTTGGATCACCTTATTGCTGTGGGTGCTTCTTCGTCAGCGGGAGCTTAAGCAAGGCCGGCAGTGGGTTCAGTACGAAGTGGAAACACTCCCCTCGCCGCGAGAGGGGGATGAGAGTTAGTTCGGGACGGAAGTTTCCGGGGGCTTAACCCCGAAATCGGAAAAGGATTCTTGTCCGGGTGTCTTTATTTCTCCGTGCTTGCGCTCAAATTTCTGGATATTGTCCCGCAATGCCATGAGAAAGGCTTTGGCGTGTGGTGGCGCCATGACGATTCGGGAATGGACCTTGGCTTTGGTGACTCCAGGTAAGAGCCGGGTGAAGTCAAGAACGAACTCGGCCGGGGAGTGGGTAACAACCACGAAGTTAGAATATTCACCCCCGCTAATGTCTTGATCTAATTCAATGTTGATTTGTTGTATCTTTTTGTTTTGTTCCATAGGGATTAAACCCCTTTACTTGTTTAAAATCCGTCGAATTCCCGGCGGTTGAAATCCTCCCAGTCTTCGTTGATTCCTTCGAATTCGTCGAAATCCTTGATGTCGTCATCTTCCTGCTCAATTTCCATCTCATTTTCGTAGAAACTAAAGGTATCTTTTTTCTTCTCAAACTCGGCTGGATCCACGTCTTCTTCATCCGAAGGTTCCAACCGTTCGATTTCCTCGCTGTACACTTCCGTGTCGAAGAAATCTAAGTTGTCCACGATCCCATTTGTCATAAGATACTCGAGGAAATCGAGATATTTCCGGTCTTTTAGGTCGGTTTTGCAGTTGACACAAACTAAAGATTCCTTGAGGTCTTCTTCCTCAAGGGTCGACTCACACGCTGGACAGATAATGCCTTCTAACATAGATTTTTTCCCTCAAAATCGGGCGATAAGTTAACCGGGGGCCAGGGGTTGGTCAATAGGTTTATTCAGTTATTTTCCCCACTCACTGAAATCCCGAAACACAGTTTTCACTCACGGGCAGATTAATGGTTCCCATGATTTTGAAGAGACTATTAATGAAGGCAATAGGCTTAAGCGAGGATTAATTAAGACCCAGCAATTGCTGGATATCTTGATACCCGGCTTCTAAAAAATCAGTCCCCTTTTTTTCAATAGTAACGTTGAAGTAGGGTTCTCCCATGGGAGTATGGAAACAGATTCTAAGTGGAGCTTGGGATTGGTAGGTAATGGCGGCTACGAGAGGATTGAACTGAGGGTTGAGGTCTACAAGGGCGTCGAAATCCCTAAATAGAACCCGCTTCAATAAATCCTCCGTGGGGAGTCCCCAGCGATTGACATCCTCCCTAAAGTAGGGAATGAACTGGGCATGAAAGGTCTCGTTGAGTGTATCTAATAAGTTATGTTTAATAACAGCATAGGTTGTTACCGTTCCCTGTGGTCCGATGGCATTACTTACCGATTGCAAGAAAATGCGGGCCACTCTTAGGTCATCCCCATTGGTGGGGAGGAAAAGCAGTAGACTGGAAACTGACCGTCCTTGGTGGCGTAGGGCCAGGGGGCTGGAGTGAGGCACCGGTTTCTTCCGGTGGCGCAACCACCATAAGGCTAACCGGGTCTTCAACGGAATCTTCACCCTGGAATATAACTTTTTTAGCAAATAGGATACTGCGTAGTTTTCACCACTTTAAACGAAACAATGTTCTTTCAATTAGGTTCTATTTCATCAAATGACAATCAGTAAACGACTCTTATGGGGTGGCTTGGGCTGGGTATTGGGGGGACCCATCGGTGCCATCATCGGATATGCGTTAGCCAGTATGTCCGAGCCTGTAGGTGGATCATATGGTTATCCTCAAGGAGAGCCCCGCGCTCGCCAGTCTTATCCCCGTACGCGCCCTGGCGATTTCATGGTCTCCGTCCTGGTCCTCTTTGCGTCGGTGATGAAAGCCGACAAGAAACTATTAAAGGTCGAGCTGGACTATGTAAAGCAATTCCTGCTTAGCCAATTCAGCCGTGAGGATGTGCGGGATTTCATGATTCTATTCAAGGACA
>CAZBEL010000108.1:0-5518 GCA_964490885.1 uncultured bacterium | reverse complement strand
GGGGTAAGAAAACATGTGCGTCGATGTAAATGGCGTGACCTCCCGGTGGTTGCACGATGGGATAGCCAATCTCCACCAGATGATCCCCCAGATAACGGGCTTCGGCCAAACGATAACGAAGATAATCTTCATCCAGCACTTCCTGTAATCCCACGGAAATGGCCTCTAAGTCCCGGCCGGCCAGCCCACCATAAGTGGGAAAGCCCTCGGTGAGGATCAACAAATTCTTCTCCTGCCGCGCCAGCCGGTCATCATTGGTACAAAGGAAACCTCCAATATTGGCCAGGCCATCCTTTTTGGCGCTCATGGTGCACCCGTCGGCATAAGACATCATCTTTTTAACGATCTCTTTCACGGTCCAATCTTCATAACCCGGTTCTCGCAACTTAATGAAGTAGGCGTTCTCTGCAAATCTAGCAGCATCGTAATAAAGAGGAATATTGTATTGGTCTAGGAGTTCCTTCACGGCTTTCATATTGGCCAGGGAAACCGGTTGTCCACCACCGGAATTGTTAGTGATGGTAAGCATACACAGAGGAATGCGCTCCGGGCCTACCTGATGGATCCATTCTTGGAGACGAGAGACATCCAAGTTCCCCTTGAAGGGGTGTTGATTCTGGGGATCGCGTCCCTCATCGATGACCAGATCCACTGCTTCGGCCCCCTGGTACTCGATATTTGCCCGGGTAGTATCGAAGTGGGTATTGTTGGGAACTACATCCCCTTTCTCACACATTACTGAGAAAAGGATGCGTTCCGCAGCCCGCCCCTGGTGGGTAGGAATGACATGTTTAAAACCGAACAGGTCTTTCACAGTAGCCTCAAAGCGCTGGAAACTCTGGCTGCCGGCATAGGCTTCGTCCCCACGCATCATGGCGGCCCACTGCTCAGAACTCATGGCCCCAGTACCGCTATCGGTGAGCAGATCGATGAGCACATGCTGGGACTTCACGCGGAAAAGATTATAGTCCGCTGCCTTGAGATACCCTTCGCGTTCCTCCCTGGTGGTCATGCGTATTGGCTGCACCGACTTGATGATGAAGGGTTCGATAACCGTACGGAAAGACTTGGACTCAGGCATGGCAGTTCCTCACTAATCAACTGTTTCTCGTCGGGAAATTACCACGAACCGTTTGTGGGATTGGAGGGGAATTTTAACATATCTACGTTAAGGGTAATCTGGCAAGGTCGCAAATGAACCCCCTGCTCCGTCTTTCAGTGGATGGAGAGGATTGAAACAATTCCCTAATTTTATTTCCGAACCATCGCCACCCCTAGTAATAGGCGGAATCGTTCCTCTTTGCTGACCCCCTACTCTTACGTTCGTTCCATTTGTTTATGAAACGCCTCCCTTGTAAATTGAATTATGAACGGGGTCATTATAATTATCTGGAGGGTTGTCCAATCTAGTTTTGAGGGGTGATTTATGAATGATCAGACACCCATTTCTATCCGCTACCAATTCGTTTTTGCCGAAGGCAAAACCATTGATTTCTTAATTCGCCTACATCCGGAGACATTGGAATATCTTCACCGTGAAGACCGCCAACTTCCCGAATGGACGCGCTTCACCTATCTACAATGTGACGATTGCAGCAAGAAGAATACGGACGAGACGCACTGCCCGGTGGCTGCTAATATTTCTGACGTGGTAGAGGCCTTCCGGGATGTCTATTCCTATGATGTCGCCGATGTGCTGGTCACCACAGCCGAACGGGTCTATGCCCGCACCCAAATCGCCGTCCAAAAAGCCCTCAGTTCACTCTTGGGAATTATTATGGTCACCAGTGGCTGTGAGAATCTGGATAAACTCCGTCCTATGGTCCGCTTCCATTTACCTTTCGCCTCCATCGACGAAACAATCTTTCGGTCGGTATCAGTCTATCTACTGGCTCAATACTTTCGCGTCCGTAAAGGCTTAGAACCAGACTGGGAGGTGAACGATCTGGCCGCTATTTACAGCAAGATTGCCAAAATCAACGCCAACACTGTTAAACGGTTACAGATCGCTACCAAAAAGGATGCCGGGCTCAACGCCGTGGCCATCCTCGATGCCTATGCCCAGATGACACCACTATCAATCGAGGAAACGCTCAAGGATTTTGAATATATTTTCAAACCTTATCTTGAGACTGATTGAATAGACTCTATCTAATATTGGATCATATGGAGGAGGATTTGGGGTGAGGAATCTATTTCTGCTTGTCATAGCCCGTGAGTGGAAAGCCGCGTAGTGCGAGTGAATATCAAGGCCTTTTGACAAACACTTGCAAAAAAACTGACGACAAAATACAGTAATCCTCAAACGTAGATCCCTCAGTCGTACCTCCTTCGGGATGACACCCTTTTCTACTACTTTTGTTCATCATCATACCAACCCTCGGCAAGGTCTAACCAACCTGGGTTGTGTTTCTCAATCAACTGGATTTTCTTCTCCCGACGCCAACTCTTTATGCGTTTCTCCCATTCTATCGCTACCCACACATCATTAGTACTTTCATACCATACTAGACGATTAATATTGTATCGCTTTGTGAATCCGCCAGCAACTTTATTTTTATGCTGCCAGACTCTACCCATTAAGTCGCTGGTCATGCCGGTATAAAGACGGCGTGAAAGACTGGCTAAGATGTAAACATAATATGTTTTCTCCATGGGTTTACTTTCACATCATTGAAAACACAACCTAGCTGTAATTTAACAGAAAAAAGTGTGTCATTCCGAACCCTGCGTCAACAGGTGAGGAATCTACTTTTGCTAGTCATAGTCCGTGAGTGGAAAACCAAGTAGCGTAAGTAAGCACCTAGGCTCATTAACAAACCTTTGTTAGGAGATTAACTACAAAGGACAATAATCCACAAACGTAGATCCCTAGGTCATGCTTACCTCGGGATGACGAGCCTTTTTGATTGGAATGTTGTAATAATGGATTAATGGAGGATCGGAAGTCTAAGGTTAATACTGAAAGAAAGGTAAAAAGAACTTCATATTAGTTTACACAAAGAGCAGGTAAACTATATTACTCAGACAATCTACTTTAAATGACATAACAAAAGTATATTAGATAAAAAAAGAGGGCTTCCGGAGAAGCCCTCTTTTCTATAACAAGAACTCAGTCTTATTTCAGTAGCATCATCTTGCCAGTCAAGGCACGACTACCCGCTTCCACACGGTAGAGATAGACACCTGAGGCAACGGCCAAACCGTTGTTATCCAAACCATTCCATTTCACTGAATGAAGGCCAGGAGTCAAGTTTCCACTATGCAGAGTGGCCACTTCTTTCCCTAAGAGCGAGTAGACCCGGACGGTCACATCGCTACGCACGTCCAGCGTAAACGCAATGTTCGTGCTGGGGTTGAAGGGGTTAGGATAGTTGCCCTTGAGGGCGAAGCTGGTGGGCAGCACTTCGTTGTCCACGCTAACGTTACCTTCCGTCCAAGCTACAGCACTGGCCAGAGGACCAATATCCATGATCCCAATCCAGTAGTAGGAGGGTTCCGTATTGGTGGCTAGAGGATCGAAGGCCAGGAAGACTACATCAGAACCTGCACCATGCTCCTGATAGATTCCACTGGCGAAGGTATCGGCACCAAACCAACCGGTGCTATCATCGTCGATGACACCAGTAACACCGTAGAAAGCGACCGTGGCCGCATCCACCGGGTCTACACCATCTAGCCAGTTGGAGAATCCCAGCTCATAGTTAGGATCATAGTTGAGATCCAGAGAATCAGCTAAGAACGCTGCTAGATCACCACTGATGGCATCACCATCCACAGCTAAGAGACGGCTAATACCACCCTGGTCACCCGACGTAGCATAGTTGATGTCATTATGGTCAGCATCAATACCCAGCCACTTCTCCTGGAAGTCGGTGGCTTCATAATCCGTATCTACCCAACCAGTCTGTGCACCTAACCACTCGTCACCAGTGAGGATGTAATCACCCTTACCTGCACCTAACCAGGCAGCCATGGCACTATTGTTGATCACTGCCGGTCCGGAACCGGTGATCTCCATGATTAGGCCACCATCGTAAGCGTCGTAGAGCTCTGATGAACCAGCCCCGTAGTTCAAACCATCCCAGAAATTATAGGTGATGGTCGAGCCATAGAGATAGTAACCCGCAATGAAGCTACCATAGTCGCTGGCGTTGTAGAAGAACAGGTTCGGTTCAGTGGCTTCGAAGATGGAATACTGATAGGTGGGTGTGGTGGTACTTTTACCGCCCACATCCACGGCTGTCAGGTAGTAGTACACCGTGGTTCCTGGGGATTGTCCCGGGACAGTTCCTGACCAGGTTCCATCTGTATCGGTACCGCTGGTGAGGGTCAAAGTGATGCTGTTTACCGTAGCCGTGGTGGAGTCAAGCATGTAATTAAACGTCACCGTGGCTACACCAGCACTGCCCCCACTGGGGTTATCATCAGTCCAACTGGTGGTAAAATCCCGATCAGCCGTACTCAGCGTGGTAGGTAATACGGGAGCAGCCGTCATCACCGGACCCCGATCGCCAGTCAGCAATACTGCCAGCTCAAAATCGAATACCCAGTGACGAATATGCCAACCACCATTCCCAGAGGTACCACCGCAGCCGTCATAGAACTTCAGTGAAGCCCAGGGATCCACTAAACCAGTGCCGTCGGCATAGTAAAAGCCCGTGGGTGGATCATCACCACCACCAGCACCTGTGGAGGCCACCAGCAGTCCTACCCAGTCGCCTTCGCTCAGCGTCGGCTCGGTGCCAAAGTCAGCCGTTGCCATCCAGTTATCCTGTTGTGCAGGATTGTTCGTGGGATCCAGGGTAGCGGCCACAAAACCATCCGGCCATAATAGACCCATGGTGGAGACGGCCGTTCCAGCCCCCGGTGTATCCCCTAAGGGATCTTGGGCACCAGTAGCAACCACGTCCGTAGCGTCACATATACCTTGGGTTCCTGCCGGGGTGTAAGTTGTCCCCGTAATGGACAACCAACCATTCGTATCCATGTCGTAGCCGCCAATCCAGCCAGCTCCATCTACTACGCTGGAAGGATAGGTCGTCCCATCACTACGGTAGGGGTAGGTGATTGCATGCAACGAAAGGGTCATCTGCTGGTCTCCCGTTCCCCATTCATAAACAGGAACGTTCACCCCTTTGATGATCCCGTCCGCTGGCATCTTGAAAACCGTCATCATGGCATCACCCGGGCTCTGAATGAACTGAGCTCCATAGCTCAGGTCATAGAACAGCGTGTCGGCTGTGTCTCTACCATGAAAGCGGTAGATCTGCCCAGGGCGACGCACATTCTGCGGCCCCACCAACGCATCCGTCTCTGCTGCACCGTTTCCAGCTACCACTCGACTGACATGGCTCGTGCCTATATGGGTAATTCCCTTGTCTTTCAAGGTACCCCCGATCAGAGGCCACACCAGGACGAGTAAGGCACTGAAGACTGTTAGCATTTTCTTACTCATTGTATCTCCTTCTTTCTTCGTTCTTTCTTGCAAGAAAGACGGCAACGGGTCAACCCCGTC
>CAZBEL010000107.1:0-5589 GCA_964490885.1 uncultured bacterium | reverse complement strand
CGGTTTGCGGCATTACCGTATACAGTGACACCGGGAATACTCTTAATGGCATCCAAAAGGGTCTCAGCAAGCTTTTTCTCATGGGCCTGGAGAGCTTCAAAATCAATAGCCTGGAGGTAATCCACGGCAGCCCCCAAGCCAATTGCCTGGGCGATGTTAGGAGTCCCAGCCTCAAACTTGTAGGGAATTTCATTCCAGGTGGCTTCCGTTAAAGTAACAGTGCTTATCATCTCGCCCCCTCCCTGAAAGGGTTCCAGAGATTCTAACAAGTGAGATTTACCATAGAGTACACCAATCCCAGTTGGACCTAGCATCTTGTGTCCGGAGAAGGCCAAAAAATCGCAATCCAAGTCCTGAACATCCACCCGAATGTGGGGGACGCTCTGGGCGGCATCGATGAGAATAGGGGCATTCACTGAATGAGCCAGAGAAACCAACCTTTTTACCGGATTAAGGGTGCCAAAAACATTGGACTGGTGAATCACGGACACCAACTTTGTCCGTGAGGTAAAATACCGAGCCGGATCCGACAAATCCAGGGTACCATCGGGTAAAAAGGGGATGAAACGCAAGCGCACACCCTTTTCTCGGGCTAATAATTGCCACGGGACCAGATTACTGTGGTGCTCCATCTCCGTGAGGAGTATTTCGTCTCCCGCCTGCAAACGTTGCCGCCCATATGTTAAGGCCACCAGATTGATGGCGTCCGTTGTGCCCTTCGTGAAAATAATTGAGCGCGACTCAGCGGCATTTATGAAACGGGCTACCTTTTCCCGCGCTGCTTCATACTCCTCGGTAGCGCGTACGCTGGAGGCGTAAATCCCCCGGTGAACATTGGCAGTGTACTGTTCGTAGTACTCCACCACTTTCGCAATCACCGCTCGGGGCTTATGGGTCGTAGCGGCATTGTCCAGATAAATCAGCGGCTTCCCGTGCACCATCTGTTGTAGGGAAGGGAAATCCCGGCGCAAAAGTTGAACATCCAGGGTGCGGACCTCTGGATTATGGGCCAATCGATCCACTAAAACATCCCCAATTGCAACCGAGCCGCTTCGCTCATCATACCTTGATTCCAAGGTGGATCCCACACTAACTCCACTTTTACATCGAGGACGCCGGGTAAGGATTGTACTTTTTGACGAACTTCGTCTGCTAAAATGCCCCCCATTCCACAACCAGGAGCTGTTAGCGTCATCTTGATCTCCACGATAGTCCCCTCTGGCGTGGGGTCAAATTCACAAGAGTAAATGAGTCCCAGATCGACGATGTTTACCGGAATTTCTGGATCATAACAGGATTTTAACACATCCCACACGGCCCGTTCATCGACACGGTTTTCTTTTGTTTGGGCCTTATCCCCGGGTGCCTTCTCAGGCGCTTTCCCCAAGGCATCAGCATCCTTACCCTCTACGCGGTACAAGTTCCCATTAACAATTACCGTGTAACTGCCTCCCAAGGCTTGGGTAATGATAGCTCGTTCCCCCTTCTCCAATACCGTAGGTGATCCTGAAGGAATCATCAAAGCTGGACAATCCCGTTTCAAGGTTACCACTTCCTGGTTCGTTTGACTATTGATCATGTAATTTATTCCGTAGTTACTGCTTCGGTTTCGCCCTGAAGCACATTCTTCATGGTATGCCAGGCGAGGCTGGCGCACTTGATACGCGAGGGATATTTGTGCACCCCGGCCAGAACGGCTAACTTCCCCACATCCTCCGAGGCGACCTTTCCGGTGGTGACCAAATGATGAAACTGGTCAAACAGATGTAAGGCTTCAGAAACTGTCTTCCCTTTCAACATGGTGGTCATCAAGGATGCCGAGGCTTTGGAAATGGCACACCCGGACCCTTGAAAACGGACGTCACGGATAATGTCATCCTCCACTTGCAGGTCGAGGGTAAGGCGGTCTCCGCAAAGGGGATTATTGCCTTCTCCGTGGTGGCTGGGGTGGTCTAATTGACCAAAATTCCGGGGGCTCTGATAGTGCTCTAAAATCACTTCTTGATAGAGTTCACGAAGTTCATCCATTATACTGATCCCCCATCTGAGACGGTCTTCATCCACTGGGTCAATAACCGCTCTCCCCGTGACCTCAATTCACCTAAAGGAAGGGTCTCTAAAATATCGTTGGCAAACCCATGAACAAACAAGGTCTGGGCCGTGAAACCATCAATCCCTCGCGAGCGCAAATAAAAGAGTACTTCGGGATCCATCTGCCCGGTAGCCGACGCATGGGTGCACTGAACGTCATTGGCATTAATCTCCAGCCGGGGATTGGAGTTCACCCGAGCTGTCTGGGAAAGGAGCAGGTTACGATTGGTTTGACGAGCATCGGTCTTTTGCGCCCCTGGCTGTACTCGGACCAAGGCATTGAACACTCCTCGGGCATGATCCTGGTAAATGCCTTTATACAGTTCCTCACTGGTCCCCTGGGGGTAGCGATGTTCGACGACCGTATGGTTGTCCACATGTTCATGAGCCTTGGCCAAAACCAACCCAAATAATCGACATGCGCAACCTTCCCCTTCCAATTGGACCTGTAGGTCGTTGCGGACTAAGTCTCCCCCGTAGGAGAGTACGTGGGAGGTGAACTGGCTATCCTGAGCCTGGACAACATTGGTTGTGGCCAGATGGCTTCCACCAGTAGCCTCCTCAATCACCTTCACATGCTGCAAACTGGCATCGCTTTCCAGATAAATCTCGGTAACGGCGTCATTCAGGTAGGCAACTCCCGGAAAACCAACATGGTGTTCGATGATCTTAGCTTCACTCCCGGCACCCATCAGAATAATATTCCGGGGATAAACAACGCGATTCTCCTTGTTTTGCGGCGTTACGTAGAAGAGGTGAATGGGTCGCTCCAGCCTGAAACCGGCCGGGACACGAATGAAGGCACCATCGGTGAAAAAAGTAGTGTTCAGAGCTGCTAAAGCGTATTGCTGGTAGAGAGTCGATTGGTCCAAGTAATCAGTGAGAACATCCGGGTTTTCAGCCAATATCTCTTTAAGCGAATGGATGGTCACCTCTGGTGCCAGCCAAGTATGAGCTGTAAGAGAAGGATCATATCGACCATTCACGAAAGCAAGGCGTAATGCATTTGGTATTTGGAAGGGGTTAAGGTCAAATAGCGGAGGGGGCTCCTGTCCATCTGGTAACCAATGGAACGGTATTTTCACAAGGGGATCCAAGCTGGTTTCACGCCAGGCTTCCAAACGAGTAGTGGGAAACCCCAGGGTTTGGTAATGCTCAAAAGCCTGCTGGCGGAGCGAGTGTAAAAAATCCGGTTCGCCGGTAGCAGACTGCTTCCGCAGCACCCGATAGTGATGTTCCACCCAGGGAGGCGAGGATTGATTTGTGGCAGTATTTGTTGCTGGTGATGTCATGAGCAATTATGCTTCAGAGGTCTCTTTCTCCTTGAGCCAGGCGTATCCCTTTTCCTCCAATTGGTCGGCTAATTCTTTCCCTCCAGACTTGACGATACGGCCGTCCATGAGGACGTGCACCACATCGGGCTCCAGGTACTTTAGAATGCGCTGGTAGTGTGTGATGAGGAGAATGGCACGGTCGGCCCGCCGGTAACGCTGTACACCCTCAGCCACAGTTTTCAGAGCATCAATATCCAGGCCAGAATCGGTTTCGTCTAAGATGGCCAACTTGGGTTCCAAGGTCATCATCTGAAGAATTTCGTTACGTTTCTTTTCGCCACCGGAAAAGCCATCATTCACGGCCCGGTTCAGGTAGCTTTCATCCATGTTCACTTCTTTGATCTTTTCCCTGATCAATGCTAGGAAGTCCATGGCATCTAATTCTTCTTCTCCCCGGGCTTTACGTTGGGCATTCAACGCTGCTTTGAGAAAATAAGTATTGTTCACTCCGGGAATGACCACCGGATATTGGAAAGAGAGGAATATTCCCTTCCGCGACCGCTCTTCAGGCGGCAAAGGGGTCAAATCCTGCCCTTCAAACAAAATGGAACCCTGCGTGATCGTATAAGTTTCCCGCCCCGCAATGACCTGGGCCAGGGTACTCTTTCCCGAGCCGTTCCTTCCCATAATAGCATGGAGTTCACCCGCCTTAATCTGTAAGTTGATCCCCTTCAAAATCTTATGATCTTCAATGCTCACATGGAGGTCCTTGATCACTAACATACTTTCTTTTCCTAACCTTCTATTTTATCAAAACACAATAGACTTTTGTCACTTTACCCAACGCTCCCTTCTAAACTCACCTCTAATAATTTTTGGGCTTCCACAGCAAATTCCATAGGCAACTCTCGAAAGACCTCTTTACAGAAACCATTGACGATCATAGATATTGCATTCTCGGTATCCAGGCCCCGTTGGTTGCAGTAAAAGAGTTGGTCTTCGCCTATGGTGGAAGTTGAGGCTTCGTGCTCCATTTGGGCGGTGGGGTTGCGTACATCAATGTACGGGAAGGTATGAGCACCACACTGATCACCGATAAGGATGGAATCGCACTGGGAGTAATTGCGGGCGTGATCGGCATTTTTCATGATTTTCACCAGTCCCCGGTAGGTATTTTGACCATGTCCAGCGGAGATACCCTTGGAAAGGATCGTGCTCCGGGTCTCTTTGCCTATGTGAATCATCTTGGTACCCGTGTCGGCTTGCTGGTAATTGTTGGTAAGGGCCACGGAGTAAAACTCACCCACCGAGCGGTCCCCCTTCAGAATCACACCGGGATATTTCCAGGTAATGGCCGACCCCGTCTCTACCTGGGTCCAGGAAATCTTGGATTCCTCTTCCAGACAAATCCCTCGCTTGGTAACGAAATTGTAGATTCCACCTACCCCCTCCTTATCTCCCGGATACCAGTTCTGCACCGTAGCGTACTTGATAGTGGCGTTCTTGTGGGCAACCAATTCTACTACGGCAGCGTGGAGTTGATTCTCATCCCGCATGGGGGCGGTACACCCTTCCAGGTAGCTCACATAGCTCCCCTCGTCAGCAATGATGAGGGTGCGTTCGAACTGACCCGTATTCATGGCATTGATGCGGAAATACGTGGAGAGTTCCATGGGACAGCGGACACCGGGGGGAATGTAGACGAAGCTCCCATCGCTGAAGACCGCCGAATTCAAAGTTGCGAAATAGTTGTCGGTATAGGGAACAACGCTCCCCAGGTACTTCCGTACTAGGTCCGGATGATTATGTACGGCTTCCGAGAAAGAACAGAAGATAATACCCTGCTTTTCTAACTCTTTCTGGAAGGTCGTGGCCACAGACACACTGTCAAAAACGGCATCCACTGCTACCCCGGCCAGCATTTTCTGTTCTTCCAGGGGAATGCCTAATTTTTTATACGTGCGGATGAGCTCCGGGTCTACCTCATCCAAACTTTGAGGACCACTATCTTCCCGCTTAGGGGCCGCATAGTAGCTGATGGCCTGATAATCAATGGGCGGGTAGTGCACCTTGGCCCAGCGTGGTTCCGTCATGGTCTGCCAGTGGCGGTAAGCCTTCAAACGCCATTCCAAGAGGAACTCCGGCTCCCCCTTCTTTTGGGAAAGGAAACGAATGGTATCTTCGTTGAGCCCCGGCGCGATCTGCTCCTGCTCAATATCAGTGA
>CAZBEL010000106.1:0-5597 GCA_964490885.1 uncultured bacterium | reverse complement strand
TGTGAGCACAGAGGGCAATAGAGAGAGCCCCCTTGATTGGCCGTAATGCACCGTCTAAAGCCAACTCACCTAAAAGCAGAATTTTATTCAGGTAGTGCGGTTGGACGATCCCGGTGGCAGCCAAGATTCCCACAGCAATGGGTAAATCAAAGGCACTGCCCTCTTTCTTAATGTCCGCAGGTGCCAGATTGACGGTAATATATTTATAGGGAAAGGGATAGCCACTATTCCTAATGGCGGCCATGACGCGCTCTTTGCTCTCTTTCACAGCTCCTTCCGGTAAACCCACCGTGGCAAAATGAGGGAGTTGGGATCCGGTTACATGGGCCTCCACTTCCACGATGTAAGCATCAATTCCTAAAATGGCACTACTGAGGACTTTTGCTAACATATGAGACCTCCAACAACAGAAAGGTCTCCCCTAACCAGGAAGACCCTCAGAAATAATTTAATGAATAAAGTAAATAAACTAAAACACCAAGCCATTACTAATTACTCGTTGATTGTCACCTCCAGTCTTCTCAGGATGAACGGTAAGGAAATCTTAGATCAATCCTCGCCGGGTTTGATCCGGCCGAACTTCAAGTTCTCGTACTTCTCCCAGATGGTTTCCCCGGCAGCCTGTTGGAAACGAAAAGCAAATGCCAACGCCTCGTAGAAAGGCCGGTCTACAAAATCATCGTGACGGTAATATTCATCGATCCACCCTACAAACTCCTTGATATCCGTTTCCTCCAATGCATCGAATATGCCAAAAACCATTTCGGCGCGATTGTCGTAATACCAGGTGGTCAATTCCCCGTAACCTAACTCATTTTTTAGTTCATCGTAGGTGTCATAAACCTGGGTGAGATATGAAAACAGGAAAATTTCCTTTTCCGCCTGGTTCAAGGTTTTCCAATAGGCCACGATGGGTGTCATGGTAGGTCCCGATTCGGCCTCCTGACCGATCAGGAAAGTGGTGGCGATTAACAGGTAGAGCACTATTTTCATCAGTTACTCCTACTGTGATTTTTCAAATTCAGTGATTAGTTCTAACAGTTTGTCCAGGGCTTCTGCCTCCTTTACCCGGCCTAAATTCTTCCCCCGATAATAGAGATGTCCACTGCCATTTCCAAAGGCAATCCCCAGGTCTGTGTGAGAGGCTTCACCAGGACCATTCACGGCGCACCCCATGAGGGCAATGGACATGGGGGTGTTAATGTGTTTCAATCGTTCCTCCATTTCCCGGGCGATTTTAAACAGATCTACCTCTAAACGGCCACATGTTGGGCAGGAGACAATCGTAACACCCTTACTGACCAGTCCCAAGGATTTAAGAATCTCAAAACCGGCGTGCACTTCTTCCACCGGATCTTCTGTTAGGCTGACTCGAATCGTGTCCCCAATCCCTTCCGCCAAAAGGGTCCCTAGACCCACAGCTGATTTGATGGTTCCCGAGGATTTCGGACCTGCTTCGGTCACCCCTAAATGCAAGGGATAGTCAAATTCCTGGGCAAATAGGCGGTTGGCTTCCACCATGAGTTGCACCGCCGATGCCTTCAATGAGACCACAAGATTGGTGAAACCATGCTCTTCACAAATCCGGATATGCCTCCGGGCGCTTTCCACCATGGCTTCTGCCGTGGGGTAACCATATTTCGTCAGGAGATCCTTCTCCAGGCTACCGGCATTCACGCCGATGCGAATCGGTAATTTGGCGCTCTGGACCTTTTCCAGCACCTGCCGCACTCGTTCCGGTGAACCGATATTCCCCGGATTGATGCGGATTTTGTCTGCCCCGGCATCCACCGCCGCCAGTGCCATGCGGTAATTAAAGTGAATGTCCGCAACGAGGGGGACCGACATGTGTTTTTTGATCTCCACCAAAGCTTTGGCGGCTCGTTCATCGGGAACAGTCACCCTGATTATCTGGCAACCGGCTTCCTCCAGACGCCCAATTTGCTCTAAAGTGGCCGCCACATCATGGGTCTTGGTCGTGGTCATAGATTGGACGGGGATGGGGGCCCCTCCGCCGATGGGGACCTCCCCTACCATGACCTGCCGGGTTGATTTTCGTTCAAACATAGTGAAACATGAGAAGACTTAAATTACCCTGGAATGGGGAGATGTCCAATTATTTAACCCCTTCATAAGGCTGTCGTAAATACTGCCTGGCAGATTGAACGGCAGTAGTAAAATTATCTAAATCACGACAGGCTTGGTAAGCCTCAATAGCTGCCTCCCGGTTTCCCTTCACATCGTTTAACATCCCTGCTAATAAATAGGCGTTGGCCAAAATGATATCTAATTCGGCTCCATACTGGTCGATAGCTGCGTTGACCTTCTCCAAGGCTAAGTCGTTCTCACCAGTTAAGAAATAGTATAAAGCCCACTCATAGGAACGGTAGCCAAAGTACCACTTCTGTTGCGTTGCCGTGAGTTCAGGATACATCTCATCTAAGCGCATCAGGGAGGCCTGAGCCGCTTGTAAAGAATCATTACGTAACAAACTCTCCGTGTAAAGCACCTGGAAATAGTAGTTCTGGGGAAAATTTTTCACCAGGTCACGGCTGTGCAACAAGGCCTTCTGGAAATCGGGTTTGACCCACAAGTAAATAAAGGAAAGAATCCCTTTCGCTTCGATCCATGACCACTCTCCCTTTTCAGCAGCCGCTTCAATCTTTTCCAAGCCTGCGTCGGCCGTGGGTCGTAACCCGAACAAAGTAGCCGCCCACTGAATCAAGACACCACTCATACTGGCGTAGAATTCAGCCACGCCAATGGGGAGTTGAGCATCATAAATCTCGGGATGCTCTTCAGCAACTTCTTGAACCCTATTGAAACCCCGGTACGCCCAGACCAGAGTGTTGAACCAATCCTTTTTCCCTAAATAAATACGTGCTTTTAAACCGATGGATGATCCTAAATATAACTGGTAGTAGGGATCGTCAGGATATTTTTCCACCAACTTTTCATATAGGGGAATAATGGTATCCAGATCTGTTTCTAATAGGCGATACGTTTCAGGAATAGGGTCATTTGCCTGGCTATGCAACCACCGGGCGGCGACCCAAGTGAGGTGAACGGTAGGATTGGTCGGATAGGCTTTCCGAGCTTGTTGTAAAAGCACAATGGCTTCAGTCGTCTCGTAATTATAAAATTTCTGCACGCCGAGCCAAACTAGGGAGTCTCCTGGATATCCTGCATAAAGAGACGTAAGTATAACCCAATAAAGTAAAAGAATCTTTTTCATGTTAGCGAAATGATTTTCCGGGCGTTCCTGAAGCCCCTGGGATTTGATAATGAACCTGACGCGAGGTCAGGAGCTGTTTTGTTGAGCCAGAATAAGCCAGCCCTTGGCTTCGTTATTGTCAGGATCCAGGGAGAGACTCCTTTGCCAGGCATCCCTGGCTAATTGGCGTTCGTTCATCTTCCAGTAGGTCACCCCCATGCCGGCATAGGCCGTGGCATCGTTAGGCTTTAGTTCCACAACTTCCCGGTAGGCCGCCAGGGATTCGGAATACATGCCCTTATTTCGATAATATTTCCCCAGGGTTAGTAAAGCACCCGCCAACCATTGGTTCGTATTCTGGTTCACCGAGAGGGCTCTCCGAAAAGAGGTACGTCCCAGGCTCGATTGGCCTAACCGGTTGTATTCCACCGCTAAAATGTAGTAGGTCTGGGCTAACAAATTACGCACCAAGGGATTGTTTTGATCGTAGTGTAATAGATCTTCCCAGGCCTGGGTCGCCCTACCCCATTCGGCGGCATTGTAGTAGGCCAGGCCTTGCATGTACCGCGCTTCCGTATTCTCAGGATTCAGATAAATAGCATCCTGGAAAGAAAGGGCAGCATAGACATATTTCCCCAGGTCAAAATAAAGATTGGCCAGGGCTAGATGGGACTCTTCATGCTTGGGATTCAACTTAATTGCGGTTTGAAACGCCTTCTTAGCCTGGTTGATATTCCCTAACTCTTGCAAAGCCACACCTTCTAAATATACAAAGCTCACCTGGGAGGGAAAGGTTCGTTCACCTTCCTGGGCTAAGGAAAGGGCCGTTTCGTAATCCTGTTCGTCCAAACGCATTCGAATCTGGGACAACAGGCGAGCCGGGCCCTGAGGACTCCGGGTAGCGGACCGTTTCAGAACTTCGGTAGTGAGTGACCTGTCACCGCTAGTAATCCCTATGGACGAAAGGGCTTCCAACGTGGCACCGTGATTGGGGTCGAGATCCAAAGCCTCTTCGAAGGAATGACGTGCTTGATCCATGGCCCCTAAACGGGCGTACAAAGCACCTAAATAATAGTGAGCATCGGGGTTCAAAGGATCACGGGCAAGGATGCGGAAATATATATCTTTGGCTTTTTCCCACTCCTGAAGGGCCTCATAGTGCAAACCTAATTGACGCTGTAAACGTATATTACTCGGTTCCTTGTCGGCTGCCTGTTCGTAATCAGCCGTGGTGAAAATAGGTTTAGATTCAATTTTAACCAAGGGTTGCTTGTTCAGGGGTTCTAAAAATTTAGTCGCCTGAGCCAAGCGGCGGCGACTGGTATTCAACTCGGCTGTATAGTCATAAAGTTCACTGGCCAACTTTACTGCACTCACTTTAGGAACAGTGCTTACGGTGGGCTTTTTCTCGGCTTTCTTTGGTGGAGCAGCAGTGCGTTTGGTTCTCTTTTTAGTTGGTCGCGCCTTTTGCTTCTTTAAAATAGCCTGGAGCTTCTTGATTTTAGCCAGGGTAGATTTAGAAGGATTGAGTTTGTAAGCCCGTTGAAAATCTTTTAAGGCTCCGGCATAATCCTTTTTACGGGCTTTCTGGTTTCCCCGCTTTACGTAAGCATTGGCCCGTGCTAACGCTTTACTGGAGGTTTTCTTTTTTGCGGACTTTTTTGCTGTAGGTCTTTTCTTTTTAGTCTGCCGTTTAGCGGTGGACTTCTTGGTAGCAGGGCGCTTTTTCTTGCTGGCTTGTT
Source organism: uncultured bacterium (assembly GCA_964490885.1). GTDB lineage: Bacteria > Fidelibacterota > Marinisomatia > Marinisomatales > TCS56 > CAZBEL01. Next base: position 641 of record CAZBEL010000106.1, on the reverse strand, counting down.
GAGGAGCGTTGGAGGCGTAGAGATTCCCCGAGGTAGTTGGGAGGGTCCCCACTACCCAAATTATTAACAGTAGCCAGATAAAGCGGTTGAACCAGAGTTGTTTCATGGAAAGCGGGACAAATTTACGAAATTGAGGGAAAAGGGAAAGGCTTTATTTCCGAAGGGAGGCCTTGGTGAAAATATAGTCTGGAATAGGAATATCCAGGGCCAGGGAGTCCACAATAAATTCCGTGCCCCGTCCCTTGGAAAGTACATCTTTGAAAGTGACTCTCCGAGGAACCCACCGATCATTCACCCGAAAGACATCCTGGACCTCCACTGTCTTTAACAATTTACCACTCTTAGCATAGCGTTCTTCTTTTAAAACGATCATGCGTTCCTTATCCACCCAAATCTTGCGGGAATGGTAAGCCACGTTAGGTTTCCGGGATGTCAACTCCACGATCCAGCAATCCCGGCCCTGGTAAACTTCCTCCCCTATGACTTCCGCCCGGTATAAGTTGGAGAGGGTCGGGTCCTCCATCATGTCTTCATAGGAGAGATCAGAACCCATGAGCGACTGCCGTAACATGTGCCCGGAAATATGGATGATCCGGTCCGATTGGGGTGCGTACATCCACAATTGGTCGTTTAACTTCAAC
>CAZBEL010000105.1:0-5629 GCA_964490885.1 uncultured bacterium | reverse complement strand
GCCATGTTATCAGTGCCCTATGCCAAGGTGGTACGCGGTTATTCCTTTTTCGGCGTATCCTTCGTGTACATCATTTTTGAAGATGGCACGGATATGTACTGGGCCCGTAGCCGGGTATTGGAGTACTTGAATTTCGTCTCCGGGCGATTGCCTCAAGGGGTTACGCCCCAGTTGGGACCCGACGCCACTGGTGTAGGCTGGGTGTATGAATATACGGTGGAGAGCAATGACCACGACCTGCAACAACTCCGTTCTATCCAGGATTTCTATCTTCGTTACGCCCTCATGAGTGTACCCGGTGTTTCTGAAGTGGCCAGCATCGGGGGCTATGTGAAGCAGTACCAGGTGGAAGTGGATCCCAATAAGCTATTGGCCTATAATATTCCGCTGAACAAGGTGAAAATGGCCATCAAACGGAGTAATAACGACGTAGGAGGCCGCCTTATCGAGATGGCCGAGACAGAATTCATGGTTCGCGGATTGGGCTACATCCAGTCTTTGGACGATTTGAAAAATATACCCCTGGGTGTTGATAAGAAAGGAACCCCGATCTTATTGCGCAACGTGGCCAACATCCATTTAGGACCAGAACTCCGCCGAGGATTAGCCGAACGGGACGGCATCGGTGAAGTAGTTGGCGGAGTCATCGTTATGCGCTATGGGGAGAACGCCCTGGAGGTGATCCACCGGGTACGCGATAAACTTGAAGAGTTGAAACAGGGCCTGCCAGAAGGGGTGACCATCAAACCGGTTTATGATCGTTCGCTGCTCATCGAACGGGCGATTGATAATTTAAAGGAAAAGCTCATTGAGGAAAGTATCGTCGTTTCCCTGGTATGTATTGTGTTTTTATTGCACTTCCGAAGCGCCTTTGTAGCCATTTTCACCCTCCCCGTGGGTATTCTAATTGCTTTCTTGGTTATGCGCTACCAAGGGATTAATGCCAATATCATGTCCTTGGGAGGGATTGCCATCGCCATTGGCGCCATGGTGGATGCGGCTATCGTGATGATCGAAAATGCCCATAAACATATTGAAAGACATAAGGGTAAACGGCCTCACTGGCGGTTGATCCTGGATGCCTCAAAAGAAGTGGGTCCGGCCCTCTTTTATTCCCTGCTTATCATCACGGTGTCTTTCATGCCGGTGTTCACGCTCCAGGCTCAGGAAGGGCGTTTATTCCGTCCCTTGGCTTTTACCAAGACTTACGCCATGGCCGCTTCGGCACTCTTAGCCATTACCATCGTTCCCGTGCTCATGGGTTATTTCATCAAGGGCAAGATCCTTCCGGAAAACCGAAATCCAGTGAACCGGTTCTTAATCCGGTTGTACGCTCCCTTGATCAAGTTGGTCTTGCGGTTTAAGACGACCACCATTGTTACGGCTTTGGTGATCATGATTGTCACTATTATTCCTTTTCAACGCATTGGGTCAGAATTCATGCCACCCTTGAACGAAGGGGACATCCTCTATATGCCCACTACTGATCCAGGGATTTCCATCACCAAGGCGCGGGAGTTACTCCAGCAAACCGACCGCATCATTTACACCTTCCCAGAAGTGAAACGCGTTTTTGGGAAAATTGGTCGCGCCGAGACGGCTACTGACCCGGCCCCTTTGAGCATGATCGAAACCACAGTTACTCTTAAACCTGCTGAAGAGTGGCCGGCACGAAAACGGGTGGAACGGTGGTATTCAAACTGGAAGGCTCCGGACTTCCTGCGCGCTTTTTTCCAGAAGTTTTGGCCAGAAAACCGGCCCGTTACCATGGATGAATTGGTGAGCGAACTGAATGCGGCGATCCAGTTCCCCGGTTTGACTAATGCCTGGACCATGCCTATTAAAACGCGCATCGATATGCTCAGTACCGGGATTAAAACACCGGTGGGAATTAAAATCATGGGTGAAAACTTGGATACGCTGAACACCCTTGGGGCTCGCGTCCAGGCCATTGTTCAAAAACTGCCCGGTACGCTTAGTGCGTATGCCGACAAAGTGACCGGTGGGAACTTCCTGGACTTTGAGATTAACCGTGACGAAGCCGCCCGGTATGGCCTCACCGTGGGAGACATCCAGGATATCATCAAATCGGCGGTGGGAGGCATGAATGTTACTTACACCGTCGAGGGTTTGGAACGATATCCCGTGAACGTTCGCTATAGCCGTGAACTCCGGGACAGTATCGAAAAATTAAAGCGGGTCATCGTTCCAACCCCCACGGGAGCCCAGATTCCCATCAGTCAGGTAGCCGATATTCACATTCGTAAGGGTGCCCCCGTTATTAAGAGTGAAAATGCCCGTATGACCGGCTGGATCTACGTAGACATTACCGGCATTGATGTGGGGACCTACGTCAAGCGGGCTAAAGAAGCCTTGCAAAAAGAACTGCGGATCCCTGAAGGGTACACTATTGTTTGGAGTGGACAGTATGAATATATGGAGCGGGCAAACAAGCGGCTAAAAGTGGTGGTACCCATTACGTTGCTGATCATTTTCCTACTCCTGTTTTTCAACTTCAAAAACGTCACCGAAAGTCTCATCGTGATGCTCTCGCTGCCCTTTGCCCTAGTCGGTGGTCTCTGGTTCATGTACCTGTTGGGGTATAACATGAGTGTAGCAGTAGGTGTGGGTTTCATCGCCTTAGCAGGTGTATCAGCCGAGATCGGTGTGGTGATGTTAGTTTACCTGGATAATGCCTACCGTCAGCGGCGGGATAAGGGCCTGTTACACAATAACGAAGACTTGAAAGAGGTGATTTTCGCCGGCGCCGCCCAGAGGATCCGCCCCATTACCATGACCGTGGCGGCGATTATTGGTGGATTAATCCCCATCCTTATCGGCAGCGGTACAGGATCGCAAGTGATGAAACGCATTGCTGCCCCCATGGTGGGGGGGATGGTCACTTCCACAATTCTAACCCTTTTGGTAATTCCCACGATTTATTACTTGTGGCGTTCCTGGGGCTTAAAGAAAAAAGTTGAGGAGCAATAAAATGAAAGAGATAAAAGCCTATATCCGGTGTTCCAAAGTGGAAGAAGTAATCACAGCGTTGCGGACCATCGGGATCGAAAACCTGACAGTGGTAGATGTCATGGCCTTGGGCAAAGGTATGATTGATCCAGAAAAATATAAATATTCCATCGAGTGTGTGGAGAAATACTCCGATGTGGCTAAGATGGAAATTGTTTGTACAGACGAAATTGTAACCTCGGCAATGGAAACTATCCGAAAATATGCTTACACGGGAAACCGGGGAGACGGACTTATTATTGTTTCTGACGTAGAACAAGCCCTCAAGATACGATCTGGTGTGAAGGGGGTGTCAGCACTCTAAATAGTTCTAATTTCCTCTAAATCTAAGGAGATAAGTAATCATATAAGATAAAATGGAAGTTCATTGCAATAGGGAAATGACTTTCGAGGAAAGGAAGCCAACATGAGTGAGAAAGTCTTACACATTAAGAACATGGTATGCGACCGTTGTATTCGCGTTGTGAGGGAGGAATTGGAAAAGTTAGGTCTGGTTGTTAAGGATGTGAAACTCGGCCGTGTAATCATTGGAAACCCTGAGAATATCGATATAGACCAGGTAGCACAGGTATTGCAGGAGAATGATTTTGAACTACTGGTGGAGAAGAAGGCCCGGCTGGTGGAAAAAATAAAGATGTTAATCATTGAGCTTGTGCAAAGTGGGGATCTGGAATTCATGAATATCAACCTCTCGGACTATCTCAGCAGCAAGATCGGCCACGATTATGCCTATCTTAGCGGACTATTTTCAGCGGTGGAAAGTATTACCATTGAGAAGTATTTCATTTTGCAGAAAATAGAAAAGGTAAAGGAATACCTGGTCTATGATGAAAATACTTTGTCAGAGATTTCCTACCGCCTAGGGTATAGCAGTGTGCAACACCTTTCTAGTCAATTTAAAAAGGTTACCGGTTTTACCCCCACTCAGTTCAAACGTTTGAAACGTAGGGACCGACGCTCCCTGGATAAAGTGGTATCGGCTAAAAAATAATGTACATAATACCCAAAAGGATATAACGCTTATGACGCTTAGTTACCAGAAATTTCAATATGGTAAACGACCCTACAATTTACCCGTAGTGAAAACGGTCTCAGAGCAAGCTAAAAGTTTATGAGTGGACATACAATCGAGACGATTATGTTCGAGTCACGGTCAATGGGCCTTGATCTGATAGCCCAAACCCGAGATGATTTGGGATCCTTGTGGCTTCCTGAGGATTCCAGAGAGACAACATCAAAAGGGGATTCAACGGTCTATGTTTGTTCTATGGACCCTGATGCCCATCAGGATCATCCTGGCTCCTGTCCGCGTTGCGGGGATGTCGTTGAATTCCCTGATGTTGTCTTGTATTCCAATGATAGTTTTTCAGTCTCTCAACCGTCCGAAATCATTGGTGATTTACCAGGAGCCAGATCTACCGACGTGGGAGACGAACATCGTTTGGAACTTTCGTCAATAGGAAAATCGTAAACCCTTAAATATCAATAGAGAGCCATGAGTAAGAAAAAACCTGCACCACCGCAAGATTCACTTTCCCGTCATACCATTTGGTTAGTCCTGCTATTGGCAGGGGTGTTCATCGGGTATCTAGTACGAACACCCCAACCGGTGAACAACCAACCCGTCCAGCAGGAGGAGTATTTCAACTTGTCTACCCTGGAGATCGCTAGACAATTCAACTGTTCCTGTGGTTCCTGTGGTGAGTTGAACTTAGCCAGTTGTACCTGCCCTACTGCCCAGGCCACGAAGAAGTTCATCGAGGCCCAGGTAAATAAAGGGCAGTCCGAAGAAAAAATAGTGGACCTGGTGAAAGATGTGTATGGTCACTTTAGAGGTTAAACCAGAATATTAGTAAATTAGGAGTCGAGAATGAAAATTAGTATAATTAGTCTATTATTGGTCATCGGGATACTGGGATTCACCGGTTGTGAAGACTCAGTCGCCACCGACACCCCGGAAATACTTTCCATTGAGCCGGCCAACGGGGCGACCGGTGTGAGCAAAACCACCGCGGTGAAGGTAACCTTCAGTGATCCTATGGATACGGAGTCGTGCGAGTCCCGCTTTGGTTTACATATGGGGGAATTGACTGAAATGCCAGCTATGGGAGCTATGGCCGGGATGTCAGGCTCGTATTCCTGGAACTCAGACCATACCGAGATGATGTTCCAACCTGATTCGATGCTCATGGATTCCACCATGTATACTATTTGTTTGATGGAAGGAATGGAGATGGAAGGAAATCATGGCACCATGATGATGGGCGGCATGATGGATCATGGCAATCAGGTGGATGAAGGTATTCTGAGTGTATTTACCACGGAATAAAAGTTGAAGAGATCGATTAAATAAAAAAAGGGGAGTATGACTATGGGTTACACGTTCAATAAAACGCTGGAAACATCTTTCGACGACGCTGTAGCGCGTGTGAAAGATGAACTGAATAAAGAAGGCTTTGGCATCTTATCGGAAATTGATGTGCAAGCCACCTTAAAAAAGAAACTGGATGTGGATTTTAAAAAATACCTCATCTTAGGAGCTTGCAATCCACCCTTTGCCTACCAGGCTTTGCAGGCCGAAGAGCTAATCGGTACCATG
>CAZBEL010000104.1:0-5640 GCA_964490885.1 uncultured bacterium | reverse complement strand
CAACTGAATATCCTTCAAAGTCTCCAGGGTCACATCCCGGGTCTCAGTTAGTTTAATGGGAACATCGGCCTCCCCATTCTCCAATAGAAAATGATCAACTTCTTTAGCAAAATAGGGATAGCCCACATAGAAAGCGATGACCCCTATTATTAGCACTAACAGTAAAGTTTCCATATCCATAATTCCTTAATCAAATATGTTGTGGTTTTCATGGGATGATCTATCAAAAAAGAATCGCGTTTTCATTTATTCTATCTTCTCTAGCAGGTCATCCAACTCCTGGGTCAATTCGGGAGCCTCTTCGGGAGACGAGGTCGGCATTGAGTCAGGTGGTTGGGGTTGCTTGCTCCACCGTTTTAAATACCGTGTGATGAGAAACCCAAGGATACCAATCAAGGCGAAAGGTAGAATCCAGGCCAGCCAGTAAAATCCTCGTTTGGGGGGCTCTGCCAGGACGACTTCGCCATACTTTTCCACCAATTTATCCAACGTTTGTTGAGGGGTTAGGCCAGCCGCTAAGAATTGCTGAGCTTCCCGGGACAAGCCACCCGCTGCCGAGCAGGACATGCTTCCCTCACAGGTTTTTACCGTCATACCACAGCCACAGGTGCAGCTCAGGTTACTTGTGACTGCCTCCAATTGGGCCTTATCCTGGGCAGGTAAATAAACTGCTGCTATTACGAAAAACAGACCCACTCCAATTATCCATGAATTATTAGACATGGCTCACCTCCACCGCTTTACCTTCAAATGTCGTGACCGGCAGGTTACCCAATTTTTTTACTCGCTGTGGGCCCAGGGCGATGAGCGTACCGATCAACATGACCATACCTCCGGTCCAGATCCACACCACCAGGGGATTAATCAGGGCCTTGATACTGGCCCGTCCCGTTTTATCCCAACCGGAGAGAATCAAATACAGGTCCTCTTTCAAGGTCTGGCGAATATCCACCTCGGAAATGGGGTCCTGATTGGGGAAAAATTGCTTGGAGGGGTAAAGGGTCTTTAAATAACGATCCTGCAACTCCACCCGCATTTCGGCAGCCACGATCTGAGCCCGGTCGGTGGAATGATCCACCAGGCCACGGTAGATGAGCGTATAATCACCAATCTGCAAGGAATCCCCAGGGGTTAGCAAAGCTTCCTGCTCTTGTTTGAAGGCATTGGATCCCGTAATGCCGATAATCATCAAGATTACACCGAGATGGACGATGTAACCCCCATAACGGCGTTTATTCCGGCTCACCAAGTTCCACAGTGCCAAGGGCGGTGATTGACCGGTAACCCGCACCCGCGCTTTTGTTCCCCGGTAGAACTCCAGCCCAATACTGAAAAAGACGAACACAGCTAAAGACAGAGAAACAACCACAACCGGTTGGGTCAAACCAATAAGCAGTAGAATTCCCGCAGTGGCCAGCGTGGCCATCACCGGATAGAGGAAGTTACGCCGTAGATTTCGGGAAGAGGCCTTCCGCCACGCCAGCAAGGGGCAAATCCCCGTGAGAGCCAATAGAGCCAATCCCAGGGGAACGTTAACCTCGTTGTAGAACGGTGGCCCTACGGAAACGCGGACACCGCGAAAAGTTTCGGTGAGGACGGGGAAGATCGTCCCCCAGAAAACGGCAAAGGCAATCCCCACCAACACTAAGTTATTGTACAAAAAACTGGATTCCCGGGAAAGGAAGGCATCCAGGTGGTTTATGCTCTTCAATAAAGCTCGGCGCTCGTAAACCAACCAAAGCGAAACAACTAAACTTACCGTCAAAAAACCCAGGAACAAGGGACCTAAATTGGAAACCCCGAATGAGTGCACCGAACTCATAATGCCGCTGCGAGTCAGGAAGGTCCCCAGGATGGTAAGGTTAAAGGTCAGGATGATGAGAACCATGTTCCAGACCTTCAACATGCCGCGACGTTCCTGGATCATGACCGAATGGAGAAAGGCGGTGGCGGTGAGCCAGGGCATTAGGGAGGCGTTTTCCACCGGGTCCCAGGCCCAGTAGCCCCCCCAGCCTAATTCTACGTAAGCCCACTTTGCGCCCAAGACAATTCCCAGGGTCAGGAATAGCCAGGCGGTGAGGGTCCAACGGCGGGTGGAACGGATCCAGGCCGAATCCATTTTCTTGGTCAATAAGGCGGCAATAGCGAAGGCAAATGGAATGGTGAAACCCACATAACCTAAGAAGAGCAACGGGGGATGTAACACCATTCCCGGATTCTGCAACATAGGGTTTAAGCCGTTTCCGTCGCGCACCAACACACCGGTGGGTTCAAAGGGATTCGTTGCAAAAACCATCAGACCAAAGAAGAAGCCGAGAACGATGAAGATAATCCCCATGACATAAGGGATCAGGAGCCGGTTCTGGTTTCGGTTTTGCCAGATGACGAGGACTAAAAAGATCGCCAATAACCAAGCCCAGAAAAGGAGCGAGCCCGATTGGCCAGCCCAGAGTGCAGAAATGGTGTAAAAAAGCGGCAACTGACTGTCAGAGTACGACACGACATATTTAATGCTGAAGTCATGCGTAATGAAGGCATACAGTAACAAGGAGACTAAGAAACTTGTTACGACAAAGAGGGCCATGGCACTGCGTAGTGCACTGGCAAACATTTGTGATTTATGTTGGACCCCCGCCTGGAAGGATATCCAGGCACCGTAAAGTGCCAGAGCAAATGCCAGGATGGTGAGTCCACTTCCTAAGGTAACCATGATCAGGTCCTTATTTCTTTTTAAGTTGGGTTATGAATTAAGGGTAACGGGGTGATAGAAAAGCAGGCTGTACTAAGGCCAGCTATTCCATCAAGAGGATATGGAAGGAGACTCTAAACTCGAAGGGGAGTCAGGTAGTGGGAAAAACTTTGTAACCCAACATCCCGACTAATCGATAAGGTCAGTAAAGGGGTAACAGTATAGTCAAAACTGGAAATCTTATCCTGGAAATCGTGGTCAAGATGCAGATGGACCGATCTTTTTTCCGGAGTAGCAATTAAAAAAAGCACCGGTGCTGTGTTACACCGGGAGGCATAAACTTCACACGCATTGGCTGTGAGAGAGGCTTTCAAGGATACCTGGTCACCACAACAGGAACGGCCACAGGATCCCTTGGAAATAAAGGGCGTGGCGCTTACCCCCAGGGCAAACAGCAACGTTGAGAGGGTTAAGATACGTTTCATAACTCAGGTTAACTTACTGAGGGATATTAAAACTTCTCAATGCTTAAAAGTTCCAACATTACCGGGAATTTTTATAAGATTTTGGGTTTTCCTGCTACTCATGTTTTTTCCCTAGACTTCACTTTTGATCGAAGTTATCAAGCCTGCTTTATCAAATGAATTAACTGGCGGAATCGTTCCCCTTCGGCAACCCGTTGCAGCTCGAAGAGAACCAGTTCCACAGTTGTAAGGGAGGCGCCGGCCAAACGAATCTTTTCCAGCCCGATTTCCTTATCATAGGCCCTCCGGGAGGAAACGGCGTCGGCAACGACTTCTACATGATAGTTTTTTTGCAACAGATCTACGGCGGTTTGATAGATACACACATGGGTTTCGATGCCAGCCACGAGTACGGTACTCACCCGTAAACGGTCCAATTCGGTAATAAACACTGTGTTCTGCCCACAACTAAACTCGCACTTCACTATCGGTTCTTGATCTACTAATAACTCTTTAAGCTGGGGAATGGTGGGACCTAATTTTTCCGGGACGTGTTCGGTCCAAATAATGGGGATATTAAACAGTTGCATCCCTTGAACCAGCAGCCGCAAATTTCTGAATAACGCTTCCTGATGAAGTTGGATCTGGGCCAACTTCCCCTGAACATCGATGAGGATTAAACAGCTATCGTCCGTGTTTAACATTTTTTGTTAATTCTATTCACTTTACTGCCAAATAGGTTGTTCGAACTATGTAGAAGCGTTAATAATATGAAACGAATGGAAAGGGAATTAACTGGGGCTAATAATTTCCTCAAGCTGATCTAATATCTCCTGCAATTCACGGACTTCTCTCCTGGAAGTTTTGCGTTTGTTTCCGTTTTCGATGCGACCTTCCAGGTAACCTTTCATCGTCCTGGCCAGCATGGCACTACGGACCTCATACTGGAGAACCGCTAAGGCCGTGCTCAGGTGGTCTTTCTCGCCGTATTTACCCACAATTGAAAAAGCGCTACTCCGCACCCGCCAGTTGGGATCTTCCAACCAGTCCATAGCTTTTTCAACAATTTCAGGATAGTCCTCTCCGAAGGACGCCAGGGCACTCACCGCGGCAGGACGGGCATTGTAAGCCGTCCCCCCGTAGGCAGCCAAGGAAAGGAGGCGCTGGTAATTCGCTTCCGTTTTACGCTCTTTGAGGATGTTGATGGCCGCCCGACGAATCACTTCCTCGTGGGAATCTTGTTCCAGGGCCCAGTCCACAACTTGGCGGGCTGAATCGTAATCCACCTTAGTGAGAGCTTCCAAGGCAGCGCTGATGACATATTCGTGTTTATCTCGGCGGAGTAGGGCAAGCAAAGTATCCCGCACCACCGGTTCAGCGTAGGCCCCCAGGGTTTTAATACAGGCCGTGAGAACGCGGGGGTCCTGATCCTGTAATGCCGTCAATAACTGTTTGTAGCCTTGCCGGGGTTTCAAGGCCTTGAAGGCATTGGCGGCTTCTACCCGGACTCCCCAGAAAGGATCGTTTTTCACGGAGCTGATGAGCGCTTCGGCAATGGTTTTAGTGGCGTGCAGTTGGCTCAATTCCCTGGCTGCCCAGATTCGGTCCAGAACCTCCGGGGCATGTTCCAATTGATACATCAATTCGGCAGGTCGTTTCTTGAAGGTCAAGTATTTGGGAATTTGCCACCCTTCATCCACGATTACCATTTTGGGTGGATGTTGGGCAGGAATAGTGAATGTCGCTTCGGAATCCTCGAAAAAGATGGTGGTCCGCCGCAGGTCGCCATCGTCGATGAGAACGGTCATGGGCAGTTTATAAATTACCTCTTCTTTCCCGGAGGAACTTTGCTTTAAGGTAAGGTTCACTAACCGGTTGCGGCGATCATAGCGGGTTTTCACTTCTAATTTCGGCAAGCCTGCTTGGTAAACCCACTGATCGAAGAACCAGTATAAATTCTTCCCGGTGACCACCTCAAAAGCCTTCTTTAAGTCGGTGGTTTCTACGTTGGATCCACCGTTCACCTGGGTATAGTACCGGATGGCTCGCCAGAAGGCCTCGTCTCCCAGGTAACGCCGCAACATGTTGAGAATGACACTCCCTTTGGCGTAAACGTTAGCGTCAAAAAGCTCCATGGAGTTATCGTAATAATACTGAACCGTGGGGCGACGGTGTGATCCGTCGGCCCAGCGGACGCTACGCAGTTGCCAGTAGCGGGTATACTCGGCGGCTTCCACCCCCGCGTCATGCTCCTGCCACACCATGGCCAGGTAGGTGGCAAACCCCTCATTCAACCAGATGTTTGCCCAGTTACGGGTGGTCAAGTAATCTCCAAACCACTGATGAGCCAGTTCATGGGCTACCAGTCCATCACTACTCTGATGGGGACGGGCGGCTTCGGAATGCATGGTGCGATCGGTCTGGAACGTACAGGTGACATTTTCCATGCCACCCCACATGAAATCTTCAATCAAAACTTGATCGTAC
>CAZBEL010000103.1:0-5679 GCA_964490885.1 uncultured bacterium | reverse complement strand
CTGCCATACGTAGACTTTCCCAGGTTCTAGATCCCCTGCGCCCGTGACGGGATATTGAAACGAGGTCATTTCGTAACCCACTTCGGCATATCCCAGGGCCTGATCTAGTGGTAAACGTGTAATGGACTCAATCGCCTCCTCCACTGTAGAGTGAAGTCCCGGATCAAACTCGGCTACGCGAATATAATATTTACACCCCTCAGCCACATTGCAGGGATCAGATTCCCATTGGAAGAGGGGATAAGTCGTGTAAATCTCGTTGATGGTTGTGTCGGCTAAAGTGCCCCCCGGAGAGATTAACTGAAGATAAGTAGGGGTAGTAACGTTGAGTACTTCCTCATATTGCGCAAGGACATCCTGGTTGAATTCATCCCATACTTTAATTGCGAAGCGGTACACACCGTCAGGTAAGCGTCCTGACTGGACAACAGCATTGAACATGTCCTCCGCCTGACTAGTCTCAATTTTGTCTTCAATGTAAACATGTAACGGTACCGGATTCCCCTGTTCGTCGAAAAGTTGATCGGTATCAATAGTGAGGTCCTGGTTATTGAGATGAATGGGAATTTTTAGTTTGAAAGGATCCGTTTTCACCCAAATTAATGTTTGATTGTCAAGGCCCAGATCATCGGAATCGATGACAATCTTAAAGTCGATTATGACATTGGCACTGTCGTTGTATGGAGGGGAACAATTATTCAGACATAAATCGGCAAAGAAAATGGGGACATTCGAACTGCCCGTGTTCAGGTCTATGGAGCTCACATAATAGGTGACATAGGGTAGAAAGTTGACGTCCAGAGTCACATTCTGTGCGTTCGCTAATGCACCAATAGTGCTAAGATAGAGTAGTATTTTTTTCATAGGATCTCCGTGTGGATAAATCTTTTTTTGAATTCCGCCTGAGGATTAGGTATGAAAGCTAACAGCAGTCACGGGCAAAAGGAAAGTTGAAATATGAGCGTGTGATGGGTCCCACACACTAACCGAGTAACTTCTTTTGGAAGATAATCAGTTTTTCTCTATCCCGTCGTCGAGGGATAGAAAGGGTAGGATATTCGTCCCGGAGAATGTGCCAGCGATCGTGAAAAAGTTGTTTTAAAGCTGTTTCTTCTACTCCCCACGGGGGTCCACCTTCCTGTAGAGGCTTATCCAGGGGATACCAAAGCCCGATTAGTTGTCCTTTTGGTTTTAGGATGGTCCATACTAATCTTTCATACTCTGTCCGACGATGAAGTGGTATGGCACAGAAGCAGGTTTGTTCCAGAACATAATCGAACGCACCTTTAAAGTCCCTACTGAGGGTGAATAAATCTCGTTCTAATGCCTGTATAGACAACTTTGCTTCCTGCGCTAATTTTTGCACATTCTGGATGGCGCTGGGAGCAAAATCCACGGCAGTTACATGAAAGCTGTGTTGGGCAAACAGGATAGCGTCATATCCCCGACCACAACCAATGATGCAGAGTTTACCCGGCTTTAGGGATTCAACTAATTGGGAGAAAACAGGTGTTGGACCTCCAACATCCCAACCGGTTTCTCCTTCCTGATAATGGGTTTCCCAAAAATGAGGATGGCTTTCTGGTGTCTTCTTAGTATTCTTCATGAGGCATCTATTTCCTGGTTCCAATGTGAAATTATAACCGGGGATCATAGGCCAAATTGGGAGCCAGCCATTTCTCCACAGTGTTAATGGCCATGCCTTTCCGGTGAGCGTAGTCAATGACTTGGTCCTTGTCGATTTTACCTACCCCGAAGTAACGAGCCTCTGGATGAGCGAAATACCAGCCACAAATGGAAGCGGGAGGGGTCATGGCAAAATGATCTGTGAGTTTAATACCGGTGTGTTTAGTTGCGCTTATTAAGTCAAATAGAAGTTGTTTTTCCGTATGGTCGGGGCAAGCCGGGTAACCGGGGGCTGGTCGAATTCCACAGTATTTTTCCTTTAATAAGGCCGATGGTTCCAGGACTTCATCGGGGTTATAACCCCATAATTCCCGTCTAACACGTTCGTGTAAGTGCTCTGCTAAAGCCTCCACCAAACGATCAGCTAAGGATTTGGCCATAATTGCCTGGAAATCGTCCTGATTTTTTTCATGCTCTGCAACCCATTGTTTTAAACCGATTCCGGCAGTGACGGCAAAAGCACCGATCCAATCCAATTTATCCTTTTCACGTGGGACAATATAATCGGCAAGGCATCGATTAGGGCGGGAGGCTCCCTTATCGTTTTGTTGTCGCAAAAAATGGATGGTCAGACGAACCCCGCTGCGGTTATCGTCCGTGTAAATTTCCACATCATCTCCCTGGGCATTGGCTGGGAAAAGTCCTACAACGGCCCTGGCGGTCAGTCGCTTTTCTTTAACAATAAGCGCTAACATCTCCTGGGCCTCCTGGTATAATCGTTGTGCTTGTTGACCCATCCTGGAATCCTCCAAGATTTCAGGATATTTTCCCTTGAGTTCCCAAGTCAGAAAAAAGGGAGTCCAGTCGATATAGGATATCAGTTCCTGAAGCGGATACTCTTCAAAGACGGTCAATCCTTTGTGGATTGGAACACAAGGTGTGTATTGCACCCAATTGATCGTAGTTTTCCTTGCCCGAGCAGTTGTTAGCGGAAGGAGAGTTTTCTTGGTTGTGGTACGTTGATGTCGTTTGCGAATCTCCTGATACTCACCGCTCAATTCACTTAGGTATTTTGGGTGCGTGTCGGGATGCAATAGTTGATTCACGATTCCTGCGCTTTGGGAGGCATCCTTCACGTAAATAACCGGACCGTGGTAAGCAGGTTCAATTTTTACAGCTGTGTGAGTTTTGGAGGTAGTAGCCCCGCCGATGAGTAAAGGAATTTTTACCTGACGCCGGTTCAGCTCCCTGGCGACATTCACCATTTCTTCCAATGAAGGAGTAATCAAGCCGCTCAAACCAACGATATTCACCTTTTCTTTCAAGGCCGTTTCCACAATCCGTTGGGCCGGTACCATGACTCCTAAGTCCACAATGTTAAAATGGTTACATCCCAGGACGACCCCTACAATATTTTTACCAATATCATGTACGTCACCTTTAACAGTGGCTAAGAGAATTTTTCCTCTTTTCCCTTTGTCGCGACCCTCGCCAGTTCGCAAGTACTGTTCCAGGTGGGAGACGGCCTGTTTCATCACTCGGGCACTCTTTACAACCTGGGGTAAGAACATTTTCCCTGCTCCGAACAGGTCGCCTACTCGGTTCATACCGTCCAATAAAGGCCCTTCGATCACCTTTAATGGATCCCCAATCTTCTGATAGGCTTCCTCGGTGTCTTCAATAACGTAATCCGTGACCCCTTCAATTAAGGCATATGAAAGGCGCGCTTCCACCGGCAGTTCTCGCCAGGCCTTGACAGCTTTTTTCTTTTCGGCCTTTGGATCTATACTTTGAGCCATGGAGATCAAGGTTTCCGTTGCATGTGGGTGGCGGTTGAAAAGCACATCCTCAATTGCGGTTCGAAGTTCCGGGTCAATTTCATCATAGACCATAAGTTGCCCAGCATGGACGATTCCCATGTCCATTCCAGCTTTAATTGCGTGATAAATGAAAATAGAGTGCATAGCCTTGCGAATGGCATTGTTACCGCGGAAGGAAAACGACAGATTGCTAACGCCACCACTAATCAAACTGTGGGGATAGGTTTGTTTCAACGTCTTACAGGCTTCCAGATACGCGAGGGCATAATCGTTGTGTTCGGAGATTCCAGTGGCTACAGCGAAGATGTTGGGGTCGAAAATGATATCCTCAGGTGGAAAACCAACTTCTTCAGTTAACAGTCGGTAACAGCGGCTAAGGATAGCGACCTTACGCTCGTACGCGTCAGCCTGACCCTCCTCATCGAAAGCCATCACAATGACGGCAGCCCCGTACTTACGGATTTCTCTGGCCTGCCGGAGGAAGACTTCTTTGCCTTCCTTTAAGCTAATGGAATTCACAATTCCTTTGCCCGGCATGTTTTTTAATCCCCGTTCGAGGACAGACCACTTGGAGGAGTCAATCATGAAGGGGACTTTGCATATGTTGGGTTCCATGACCATGAGGCGTAAGAAATTTTCCATTTCCGACTCCGAGTCCAAGAGGCCCTCATCCATGTTAATATCGAGTATTTGCGCTCCTTCAATGATCTGGTCCTCGGCGACTTTCAGGGCTGTGTCATATTCTTGGGATTTGATAAGGCGTCTGAACTTGGCGGAGCCAGTTACGTTAGTCCTCTCACCAACGTTAACGAAGAGAGAGTCAGGTCGGATGGTCAGCGGTTCTAATCCGCTTAAACGGGTGTACGTTTCCACACCTGGGATTGGTCGGGGAGGGATACCCTCCACTGCTTCAGCAATGGCCTGGATATGGTCGGGTGTGGATCCACAGCAACCTCCCACTATGTTGACCAATCCTTCTTCGGCGAAGGCTTTTAAGTGTTGTGCCGTGAACTCTGGTTGGTCTTCGTATTTCCCAAAGGCATTAGGCAGACCAGCGTTGGGATGAACGCTTATGTTTGCATCCACGAGAGGAGATAACCCTTCTAAATAAGGGCGCATTTGTGTGACCCCGAGGGCACAATTCAGCCCCAGGCTGAGGAGGTTAGCATGGCGTACCGTGTACCAAAAAGCTTCCAAAGTTTGGCCGGACAAGATACGACCACTGGCATCACTCACTGTTCCCGACACGATGATTGGGAGAGAGCATTTTTCCTTCTCAAAAACCGTATGGATGGCCCACAAGGCTGCCTTGGCGTTGAGACTGTCAAAGACGGTCTCCACCATGAGCAGATCCACGCCGCCTGTTAACAAAGCTTGCACTTGGGTAAGGTAAGCTGCGCTCAACTCATCAAAGGGGACATTTCTGTATCCAGGTTGGGAGATATCAGGGGAGAGGGAGGCCATACGGTTTGTGGGGCCGAGGATACCACACACAAAGCGGGGTTTCTTCGGAGTATCTTTCGTGACCGAATCGGCTACTTTCCGGGCCAGAACCGCCGCCTGGTAATTCAACTTATAACAGTGTTCCTCTAATTGGTAATCCTTTTGGGAGATGGCGTTGGCATTAAATGTGTTCGTCTCAATGATATCAGCACCGGCTTGTAAATACTGTCGGTGGATGGATTCGATCACGTCCGGTCGAGTAAGCGTGAGTAAGTCGTTGTTTCCTTGTAACTCGCAAGAATGATCCTTAAACATGGTCCCACGATAATCATCTTCAGTGAGATGGAAACTTTGTATCATGGTTCCCATAGCACCGTCGAGGACCAGAATTCGTTTTTTTAATATGGTTTGTAGTGTATCCATAAGAAAAGGGCCGGTGCTGACCCGGCCATTTGGTTGCCTTTTTAGCACCTTGAGTTTACGGTCGCGGCAATAGGGCACAAATCACGACCGAGGGAGTTTACAATAGGTTGTCCCAGGGTTCAAAGGGAAGCTTTTATCTATAAACTACTTGATGAGCAGCCATAAAATAAATTAGTTTACCCCCTGGTGATGGAGTCCGGAAGGATTGTTACCAAGCGCAAAGATTTTCTCAACCCAATAATCATTGTTGATAAAAAGCATTTTTTCCGGGATTAATTCCCACTCCTTCCTTCCTCATCTCCCCACCGATAAACTATCGCTTGCTGTTATTATTAATTGAACATTGCCGAAAAAGTTTAACGCCGGT
>CAZBEL010000102.1:0-5684 GCA_964490885.1 uncultured bacterium | reverse complement strand
ATAAAACCACGCATCGGAGGTGGGTTTGGGGGAAAACAAGAGATTTTAAACGAGGAGATTTGCGCAGCCATTACCTGGCGAACGGGGCGACCGGCCCGCATTGAGTTTACCCGGGAGGAGGAATTCACTGCGGCCCGCTCTCGGCACCCCCAAATTGTTACCTATCGCATCGGCGTCAACAATGACCTGACCCTCCAGGCTATTGACATGAAGATCTTACAAAATTCAGGCGCTTACGGTCCCCATGCCCTTACGGTGATGTCGGTGACGGCCAGCAAGACCCTGGCTCTTTACAAGGCACCCAATGTGCGGGTACGGGCCGATTCGGTGTACACCAATTTACCTCCCGCCGGGGCCTACCGCGGTTATGGCGCTCCCCAGGGATTTTTTGCCTTGGAGTCTTTGATGGACGAAATTGCAACCCAGTTAGAAGTAGATCCAATCGAGCTACGGCTGAAAAATTATTATCAGGAAGGGGAAGAAATTCCCATCGCCAAGGTCCTTGGTGAAGGGGGAGACGGCTTTCCTATGATCTTGAAAAGTACGGGGATTCGGGCATGTCTGAAAGAAGGGAAAGCCCTCGTTGATTGGGAGATACTGCGGAATGCCCCGAAAGAAGGAACCTTCCGCCGAGGTGTGGGTGTTGCCACTGCGGGTCAGGGCTCGGGCATCCCTGGCGTGGATATGGGATCGGTCTATTTGAAGATGAACGAAGATGGCAGTTTTAATCTGGCCATGGGGGCCACCGATTTAGGAACTGGTTCGGACACGGCCTTGGCCCAGATCGCCGCTGAAGTTTTGGAAGTGCCGGTGGAGAAAATCTTAGTGCGGTCTTCAGACACGGACCTGACCCCCTTTGACACCGGCGCCTATGCCTCCAGTACCACTTTCGTTTCCGGGGGGGCGGTGAAAAAAGCGGCCGAGGAAGTGCGCAGACAGATTTTGGAACAGGGACGGGTAATTTTGAGCGATCCCCAGGCGGAAATCAAACAAGGCTACGTAGTAGGGAAAGACGGTAAGCGCGTCTCCTACGGGGAGATTTGTACGAAATCGTTCTACACCTACCATCAGACCCAGATCCAGGCCGTGGCCTCCCACATGAGTTTTGATAGTCCCCCACCCTTCAATGCCACGTTTGCCGATGTGACCGTGGATGTGGAAACGGGATTTGTGAAGGTGAACAAGATAGTGTCAGTGACCGATGCCGGTCAGGTGATCAATCCCCAGATGGCTGAGGGGCAGGTGGAGGGGGCTATTCCCCAATCTCTGGGACATGCGCTGTCGGAGTTTATGGTCTTTGATAATTATGGTCGAGTAGTGAACCGGGACTTTCAACACTATCATATTTTTACCGCTCTGGACATGCCGGAGATTGTTACCCGTTTTGTTCATACTAATGAGCCGGCTGGTCCTTACGGAGCTAAGGCCGTGGCGGAGATTCCCATAAATGGTCCTGCCCCGGCGGTAGTAAATGCCATTTACAATGCCTGTGGAGTCCGCATCCGAGAATTGCCCATCACCCCGGAAAAAATACTACGTGGCTTGGGTAAGTGTTGAGATTTTAGTATTAGGCAATTAAGATAATACTCATTAGTGAAGCGTAGGGATTTTCTCAAACAAAGCGGCTTAATCGCCGCAGGACTGCCCCTCTGGGTGGCAAGTTCCACCGCGAATGATGAATTTTCCTTACTGAAACCGCCCCGTTTGCGACCCGGGGATGGAGTGGGATTGGTAAGTCCTGGTGGAATTATCACTGACGCTGACGAATTACAGGACGCGAAGGACACGTTGACCGGTTTAGGGCTCCATGTTCATTTGGGGAAACACGCACTGGATCGATGGGGCTATTTTGCCGGGCGAGATGAGGACCGTGTGGCGGATCTTCATGCCATGTTCGCCGACCCCGATATTAAGATGATCTTATGTACTCGCGGTGGCAGTGGCGCCAGTCGCTTATTGCCTCTTATGGATTATTCCATGATTCGGGCTAATCCAAAGATTTTTATGGGGTACAGTGATGTCACTGCTATATTATTGGCAGTGGCGACCCGTACGAGGTTAGTGACTTTCCACGGTCCCGTGGGGATTTCCACTTGGAATGCGTTCTCGGTAAGGTATGTCCAGGAAATTCTGATGGACGGGCAAGCAATGACCCTACGGAATCCACCCGATGAACCAGTGAATACTATTACTCCCGGCCGCAGTCAAGGCCGGTTGATGGGCGGGAACCTCTCGGTACTGGCGGGGATCATGGGCTCGGAATATGTACCTTCATGGGAGAAAATCATTTTCTTCTTCGAGGAAGTGGAGGAAGAAATCTACCGCATCGACCGCATGTTAATGGAATTGAAGTTGACAGGACTCTTAGACCGAGCGGCGGGCGTCATCGTAGGACAGTGCCAAGGTTGTAAACCGTCTGATGAGGAACACCAGTTTACGCTTCAAGAAGTGTTAGCTCATTATCTGCAACCCTTAGGTGTACCTGCTTGGACCGAAGCTTCTTTTGGGCATGTTAAGAATAAATTCACGCTACCTGTTGGTTTGCCAGTAGAAATAGACGCGGTGGAAGGAAGTATTCGGTTGTTAGAATCGGCGGTTGTGTGAGGGTGGATCCCAGATTTACAAATAAATAGATACTGAGTTTACTATCTTTCGGTGGTGTGTTTATCCCGGGTGAGTGTCAGGGATAATTTTTTTGGCCGTTAATGTGTTTATCCAATCCTACAATTGTGCTGTCATCACTGGCTACTACTGTTCCGTGGCAGCTTCCACAGGTAGTGAATCCTTGGTTGTGTCCCACGGGAGGTAAAGTGTGGCAGGTGCCACAAGTAGCCTGGTCTGTTGCAATCCATACCACAGTCGTATCGTTGCCGCGAATGGTTTCTTCCGCATAAGCCCAATCGTTACTACTAGTAGCCTTGGCAAATGAAAAGTTACCGTGACACCAAGTTTGAGTGCAAGTTGCCTGGGTGCGATCCCATTGAGGGGTGACTTTTCCGCTGTCGGTGGCCAATGAACCAAAGGTGACTTCGGCCTGGCCGTCCCCATCCATATGAGTAGCGCTGAAGAGAGAATCAGGGACTACGTGGCAATCGCTACAATCTAATGGTTCGCGTAAAGAATGGCTACCTTGGAGGTGGCTGGTGTGGGCTCCCACGGTGAGAGTTGTATGGTCGGTTTCACTACGTAAATCTTCAAAGACTGCATCGAACTTATACCCATGGCAGGTGTTGCAGCTCTGGAAATTGTGACATTGGTAACAAGAGAGTTCGCTGACACCACCCTTGAGATCGTTTCCATGACAGGTTTTACATCGTGAGAGGTCCCAGTTATTGTCCCAAAAGATGAGTCCGTGAAAGTTAGTTGAACTTGGATTAGTCATCCCCTCCGGGTGGCCGCTGGGGCCATCATGACACTGATAGCAGGAGACCCCACTGGTGCCCCCTTTGTAATTGTCCCCGTGGCAAGTTGTGCAACTGACAATCCCTGAGTAAGCCACTTTTTTCCCGTGGAAGTTGACGCTGGTGCTATCCAGCCATCCATCGGGGTGTTGACGGATGTCCTCATTGAGATCGGTGCACCTGGCGATGAAAAGCCCCAGGATGAGCAAGCTCCCTACGGGAAAAAGGTGCTTGGATCGAATAGAGCGGCCTTTAGGTTTTAAACTCTCCCCTCTCTGGGACAGTTTTGTAATTTGAATATTCATTGGTGGCACCGTAGACAGGTTGTATCTGAAGCCGGTTCGCTGTGGCATAACAGACAATACTCAGGGTCGTTGCGGGCTTCCTGGCTATGATTTCCTCCGCGTGGTAAGAGATTCGAGGTCCACAGGGCGTTGTTATGGGAGAAGGGCATGACGGACAAATTCTCATGACAGGAGCTGCAAAAGGAGGGCATTTCATGGCAGGTGTAACAATCCCGGTTAAAAGATAAATAATCCTGTCCGTGGGTGTAGTCGAAATCTACCCGGTGAACGCGCCGTTCTATTTGGCGAGTCAGGTGACACGCTTCGCATTGCTCCTCTTGGTGGCAAAGGTTACATCCATCTTTAGTAGAAAGGTCGGTCTCTAAACCGTGACGACGGAGCCAGTTTGTCTTATGGGAAGGGGGTGTTTTACCTTTTAATGATTGGTGGCAGATTCCACAATCCTTTGGTGATTGCGGCATGGAGTGGCAGTTCATGCATAGTGACATCTGAATAGCAGCGCTGAGGCGATTGTGAGTGACTTCCGGGATGTCCTGATGACAAGTGAGGCAGGGAAACCCTTGCTCCAGATGGAATTGATGAGAGAAAATGAGTTGAGAAGTATTATTCCATAGGTAGGTAGTGGGCTCGTCCTCATTGGTGTGACATACGGAGCAATCGTCGGGAGCCGTATCACCGTCGTGGCATTCCTGGCAGACGTCCATGGCGGGAAGATTCGTATCGGAAACCTGCCGGCTGTCAAACGCGGTTGCGTGGCAGAGGTCACATTCCAATTCGAACTCATCCACGTGTTTCTGATGGGAGAACTGAAGCGTGTCCAGGGGATTGGCTTGGCCCCAAAGGGATGTGGCAAGGATTAGGAATGAAGTAATCAACAGGTGTTTAAAAGACATAGTCAACCGATAGTCCCATGCGACCATCCTGGGTGAATAGTCGGTTGGTAAAAAATTGGGTGTTGAAGCGAATCTGCAAACTCATGGTGGGCTGGAAGGTTACCCATCCGAGAAATCCAGCGGAAATGAAGTTATGCTGTTCCCGGTTGTAGGTGTACTCCCGGTAAAAAATACTCCCGCTAGCAGTTAGGCGCCGAGTGATGCTATGCGATGCGCTTAATAAGCCTCCCAAGGATTGGGTTACCCCGTGACGTTCGGTGATGAAGTTTAGGGCAACTACAGGCCATTGGAGTGTACTAGTGTACGTGAAATCGGTAGCCGTTTTCCCCAGGCGACTGCTGAAGGTGTGGGACCAATTCAACCCTGGGTGAATATTCCAAGCGAGTTTAGTTGAGAAGGCAGGGTAAGTGGGAAGGGATTCGCTGGACCAGGGGAAAGGATTTGAATTGAGGAAGGACCGGTAACGGAGTTGAACATCCATCGTGAGACGTTCTGAAAATTCTCGGATCCAGAGGAGTTCCAATCGTTGAAGGCGTTTATGGGTTAAGTTCCAGGTGACAAAGCCATTTGTGTATCCCTTTGCCCCTAGAGGTTGGCGGAATGAAAAACCAACGAGATTACTTTGTTGTTGCTGTTGTTCTTTTATCCAGGTGGCGATGGTGAGTTGGTGCCGGGACCGTTGGTATTGCCATCCTAGGTAGTGAGTGGTGCCGTTTTTTGACGTATTGTTCGTAGGCGTGTTTTGCGGGGTTGAGCCTCCCAGGTAAGCCAGCTTACTATTTTTAGTTACTTTTCTGGTTAATTGCAGACCATCCACACGTACTAAGTAAAGTGGGTTCCATTCGATAAAGCGACCCACTTTCAAGGTTGTTTTTTCTCCGAAACGGGTTTTTAAATAACCGGCATAGACCCGCAAGGGTTGCCCGTTTTTCGCAGGGGGTGTCAGATAACCAACACGTAGGTTCCAATCCCCAAGACGGGTTTTTTGGCGGGTGTAGAAGACTTGGGTTCTCCAGGTGAAGGCCTCATTCTTCTGAAGGCTGTAGCGTGGGTAAGTGAGGGTATTGGAAAGGGAGAGGGTCCCT
>CAZBEL010000101.1:0-5688 GCA_964490885.1 uncultured bacterium | reverse complement strand
GGGGGAATTTGTGGAGTATCACTGCCAACCACAAATCCCTGAAGACTGTTGTTGACCAGGTACTCGACACTCACATCCTCTTTAACCCTTATTCTCAGAGGTGTTATGAATATCACCCCTGATTATCGACAAAGAATCCGCCAAGCGCTGAATAATTGTCTCGTAGAAACACAGTTAAAGCGGGGCACTAAACGAACGGGCAAGGTACGCGATACATACGAATTAGAGGACCGGTTAATCCTTATTACAACCGATCGTCAAAGCGCCTTTGACCGCGTCCTGGCAGCGGTGCCGTTTAAAGGACAGGTACTGAACCTCACCAGCGCCTGGTGGTTCGAGAAAACATGCTCTATTGTGCCCAACCACGTGATCGCCGTCCCCGATCCCAATGTCACCGTTGCTAAAAAGTGTCAGGTCTTTCCTGTGGAGTTCGTCGTCCGGGGTTACATCACAGGAAGTACCAGCACCTCCTTATGGACGGTCTACCAGAAAGGAATCCGGAAATACTGCGGCAACAAGCTGCCAGAAGGATTAGTAAAAAACCAAAAACTTGATACCAATCTCCTGACCCCTACCACCAAAGATGTGCAACACGACCGTCCGGTAAGTCCGGAGGAAATCGTTTCCAGCGGATTGATGAGCGCAGAGGATTGGGAGTATTGCAGCCAGACAGCATTAAAACTATTTGCCTGGGGCCAGGAAAAGGCCCAGGAAAATGGCCTAATCTTAGTGGATACAAAGTATGAGATGGGTCTTGACCCTGACGGCGAGATTATAGTCGTAGATGAGCTCCACACGCCCGATTCCAGCCGTTACTGGCTAGCCGATAGCTATGAAGAGCGCTTCCGCCAGGGCTTAGAACCAGAGAATATTGACAAGGAATTTCTACGGCTATGGTTCCGGGAACATTGCGATCCTTACCGGGATGAGATCTTGCCCAAAGCTCCCGAGGCACTGGTAGTAGAACTATCGCAACGTTATATTCAACTTTACGAGATGATCACTGGACAGGCATTTCCTTTTCCAGATGATTCTCAACCGGCCTTAGAACGCATTCAAAACAACCTGGAAACGTGGTTATGAAAGCCGTACTCATTCTCGGTTCATCTTCCGATGAAGCCCACGCCTGTAGGATCACCACTGCCCTAGAGGGCTTGAAAATCCCCTGGGACCAACACATCGCTTCCGCTCACAAACAACCCCGGCGTCTCCTGGACATTCTCGATAGTTACGCAGATGCACAAAGGATCGTATACGTAACTATCGCCGGCCGGTCCAATGCCTTATCCGGCTTCGTGGCGGCCAACTCCCACTTTCCCACCCTGGCCTGCCCACCCTTTAAAGACAAACTGGACCTGATGGTGAACATCCAGTCCACCCTCCAAATGCCCAGCAACACGCCAGTGTTGACCGTTCTGGATCCCGGTAATTGCGCCCTGGCAGTAAAACGAATCTTCGATCTATCCGGGGAATCGTAAAATGGATAAGCTAACCAACCTCTCCCCTCTAGACGGGCGCTATGCTGACGATCTCGAACCCTTACGCCCCTATTTCTCCGAATGGGCCCTGATCCGCTACCGGGTTCGGGTGGAAATAGAATACCTCGTCGCCTTAAGCGAAGAACTCGACTTCCCTGGCCTAAAGCCCTTCTCTCCGGAAGTAAAACTTACCCTTCGTACCCACTGCGTCAACTTGACCCCCGAAGAGGCGGAGAGGGTCAAAGCCATTGAGGCTCGCATTGGCCATGATGTGAAAGCGGTTGAGTACTACCTCCGCGAGAAATGCGACAAATGTCAACTGGGCGATCTGAAACAATGGATCCACTTCGCCCTCACCTCCGAGGATGTAAACAACATTGCTTACACCCTCATGTGGCAGGAAGGGCTGCAAGATATCTACCGGCCGGTGTTGAAACGTCTCCGGGAAACGCTCAAGCAATTCAGTGAGCAGTACCGAGCCCAACCACTCTTGGCGCGGACCCACGGTCAACCGGCGACTCCCACCACATTAGGGAAGGAAATGGCCGTATTTTACCAACGTCTGCAACGACAGGCAGACCTGCTCCAGAACCACACCTTTCAGGGCAAATTGGGCGGAGCTACCGGAACGTGGAGTGCCCATAAAATCGCCTATCCAAACGTGGACTGGCTATCCTTTGCCAAACGCTTCATCGAGTCCTGTGGCCTTGAACCAAACCTTATTACCACTCAGGTAGAGCCGTGTGACAGCTTGGTGGAGTCCTACCAAATCCTGGTGCGCATCAACTCCATTCTCCTAGATTTGTGCCAGGACATGTGGACTTACATCAGCCGGGGGCTTTTTATTCAACGCCGCGTCGCGGAAGAGGTGGGATCCAGCACCATGCCTCACAAGGTCAATCCCATCCATTTCGAGAACGGTGAGGGTAATCTGGGCCTTTCAAACGCTCTCTTAAACCATTTAATAACCAAACTGCCCCGTTCCCGTCTCCAGCGCGATCTCTCGGGGAGTACCGTCTTGCGCAACCAGGGTACCGCTCTGGGGCACAGTTACCTGGCCTTGAAAAACATCCTGCGCGGCCTGCAAAGGATCACGGCCAACCCTGACGCGCTCAACACCGAACTGGATCAACACTGGGAAGTCCTGGCCGAGGCTGTCCAGACCCTCCTACGCAAATCTGGGGATCAAAAAGCCTACGAAACACTGAAAGAACTCACCCGTGGGGAAAAGCTGAATCAGGAAACTATGCGGTCTCTGATCGAAGATCTGAACATCGCGGAGGAGGATAAAGCCATCTTAATCCAACTTTCCCCTCAACAATACACCGGGCTGGCCGAAAAGTTAGTGGATTTGCTCTAACCATGTGCGGCATTGTAGGCATTATTTCTTCGCAACCAGTTTCAGGAGAATTGTACGACAGCCTTATTCACCTCCAGCACCGTGGCCAGGACGCTGCTGGCATGATGACCTACGACGTGCGCATGCACAAAGAGAAAGGGCTGGGGCTGGTTCGGGATATCTTTAATGAAGAGAACATGGCGCTCATGACCGGTAATATCGGCATCGCCCATACGCGCTACCCCACTCATGGCGGCTTCGGGCACGGGGAAATCCAGCCCTTCTGGACCGAGGTCCCCTACGGCATCGGGTTGGCCCACAACGGAAATCTGGTGAACTACCGAGAACTGGCCCAGGAAATTCAGCAGGAAGAAAAGCGCTACCTCAACACCACCAGCGATACTGAAGTCCTGTTGCATCTCTTTGCCCACGCTCTGGATCATAACGGCAACCCCACCTCAGAACGGGAGTTCTTCGACCAGGTCTGCGGAGCCGTGCAACAAGTATTTACACGGGCCAGCGGTTCCTTCTCTGCCGTTTGTATGGTCGTGGGCAAAGGCCTGGTAGTCTTTCGGGACCCCCACGGCATCCGTCCCCTTACGAAAGGCATCCGGACAAACGAAAAAGGAACTCGGGACTACATCTTCTCCAGTGAGAACACCATGTATTACGCCCTGGGCTACACCCTGGCGGGGAATGTCCGTCCGGGAGAGGTGATTTACGTCAGCGAGAGTGGGGCTTATTTTGAACGCGTCGTATTGGAGAAGCAATTTACGCCGTGCGTTTTCGAGTACGTATATTTTTCGCGGCCAGATGCTGTATTAAACGACGTGAGTGTTTACCGAGCCCGCCTACGTATGGGCCAAAACCTAGCAAAATTATGGAAAAAGACCTTTCCGGGAGTCCTGCCGGACATTGTGATCCCAGCTCCGTCCACGGCCAACACCGCGGCTCTCTCCCTAGCGCACGCCTTAGGGGTGCGGTACTCCGAAGGCCTCTACAAGAATCCCTTTATCGGGCGCACTTTCATTATGCCGGGGCAGGCTGAACGCCGACGCTCGGTGAAATACAAACTAGTACCCCAGGAGTTCGAAATCCGGGATAAGAAAGTGATGATCGTTGACGACAGCATTGTCCGGGGAAACACCAGTCGCCAGATCGTGAAAATGGTCCGGGACTTCGGAGCTCGCGAGGTGTACTTCGTCTCCGCTTGTCCCCCCGTGAAACACCCCTGTTTTTACGGGGTGGATATGCCTACCAAAGACGAGTTAGTAGCGGCGCGTCTAAATGAGCAGGAAATCCAGGAACACATTGGCGCCGACCGATTGCTGTACCAATCTCTCGACAACCTCGTAGAGGCTGTCACCCGGAAAGGGGAGCACCACATTGATCGCCCCTGCCTGGCTTGTTTGGACGGTGTTTATATCACGGGAGACGTGGATGACGGAAAAATATCGGAAATGGAGACTCGACGGCAAGGGGAACGAAAGCGGCGGCGTCTTAATCGTGACGTTTTACTATCAGGAGTGAGGCCATGAATATTTTACTCATCGGTTCAGGGGCCCGCGAGCACGCCATCGCCAGAGCTTTGAAAGCCTCGCGTCACCCTGTTCAACTATTCTGTTATGCTTCTCACCGGAACCCGGGGATTGAAGCCCTAACTAAAAAATTGGTGGTGGGTCATTTAACTGATGGTAAATCTATCGCTGCCTTCGTAGCTGAGGAGAACATCAGTTTCGCCATCGTAGGGCCAGAGGATCCTTTGAACGCCGGTGTGGTGGACCAATTATTGGCGCATCATATCCCTTGTGTGGGACCTACCCAAACCCTGGCCAGGATCGAGACCAGTAAAATCTTTGCGCGGGATCTTCTGTCAAAATATGGTATCGACGCTAATCCTGACTACCAGGCTTTCAGTTCCCTGGATGGAGCTCGGCAATATCTGGAGCACTTCGGCGACAATTACGTGGTGAAATATGACGGTCTCATGGGAGGTAAAGGCGTCAAGGTTGCCGGGGATCATCTCCATTCCCATAACGAGGCGTTGGAATACTGCCAGCATTTGGTGAAACAGGGGAAAACTTTTTTAATCGAAGAAAAGCTCGACGGAGAGGAGTTTTCCCTCATGAGTTTCTGCGACGGGAAGCACTTAGTCCACATGCCCCCGGTTCAAGACCATAAGCGGGCCTACGTGGGAGACACGGGGCCCAACACCGGCGGCATGGGGAGCTATTCCGGTCCGGGGGGTTCCTTGCCTTTCCTCACTTCCCAAGACATTGCCGCCGCTCAAGCTTTTAATGAGGCCGTAATTCAAGCCCTCCGCGAGGAATGTGGAGCTGAATACCTGGGCATTCTGTACGGAGGATTCATGGTCACGGCGCAGGGAGTCCACCTCTTAGAGTACAACGCCCGGTTTGGCGACCCCGAGGCCTTAAATGTTCTGCCTCTCTTAACTACCGATTTCGTAGAAATTTGCCTGGGAA
This sequence comes from uncultured bacterium, assembly GCA_964490885.1. Classification (GTDB taxonomy): domain Bacteria; phylum Fidelibacterota; class Marinisomatia; order Marinisomatales; family TCS56; genus CAZBEL01. The sequence goes on along the minus strand of CAZBEL010000101.1, from coordinate 388 downwards.
TCGTCCAGGGGTGCCTTAACACCATCACGGTAGAATTCCAGCCCCAGGCTACGGTGTGCAAGTACGCTGTCCCGAAAGGTTACCCCACCGATCCCGTGCGTGGCGAGGCGATCGATGTGCACGAAATACAGAACTCTGAACGCCTTTTCTACGGTTCGGTAGAGACCCGTGATAAACAATTGCTCGAACTGGGTTCTCGGGCGGTGGCGGTGGTGGGAATTGCCGACACTATAGAGGCCGCCGAACAGCAAGCCGAACAAGAAATCAACCGCGTAAAGGGACCCCTATTCCACCGGGAGGATATTGGAACGCGCGACTTGATTCAGAAGAGGGTGGAGCATATGAATTTTATCCGCGGATAGCCACAGAGACACTAAGTGAGAAAATA
>CAZBEL010000100.1:0-5710 GCA_964490885.1 uncultured bacterium | reverse complement strand
AACGATACGAAGATACTTTCCTGTTTTTTCCCCATTTTCATCTGTCCACCCATATTCAATTAAATTATCTTTAAAACTCACACTATCCGTTTCCCTGAACTTGGTTACGTTTTCTGCATTCTGGATTTTTAAACGGGCCAACCAGTTGAGGTCTATATTCACGGCATTGCGGTCTTTAGTTTCATCCCAGCCGCGGTATACTGGTTGATTCAGTTCGTAATAAGCGTCGCCAAAACCAAAACGCATGAAAAAGTTCACCACCGTCTCATTCTCGCTGATCCAGGGACTATCTTCCCCGTAGACAAACATTTTCATTCGATCGTAGGTAAGGTAACTTTTTGCCCGGTCGCCGCTGAGTTGAACCAAGGTTTTCATAGCAGCGCCCCGATAGTCCGGGGGTAGATCAGTAAACTGCATGACTAAGGATTGTTCTTTAGACCGAATTTCGTTAATCCGGTCATATTCCCCTTTGACTCCCCGGGGTGGTATGTAAGAGGGGTTATCCTCAGTGTTGACCAAAGAAATGGCAAAGATACTATCGGCATTTTCCAGTTGGAAAACATTCGTTGAATCGGCCGTGATTCCTAATTCCTGCCATTCATTACCCACCAATTCCATTTTGGCGATTTTTACCGTAGCAGTTGTATCGCCATTAAGGGCTCCCACGTTTGTGATCACCAGACGTACAGTTTCGATATCATTCCACTCCTGGTTGGCTGTAGTATCGTACTTTGTGAAGTGATTAAGGGGGATGCGAAAGAGACGCCACCCGGTGGGGGTCCCGTCGGGATGTTTGGTTTCTTCCACGAAATAGACACTATCATCCAGGCTAAATGTCTTCGTGAAATAATCGTTCGTTTTGTCCAGAAAACCTGTCTGGTCCAGGTCTTCGGTATCAGGGTATCGGGCACCGTCCAGGGCGTTATTCTCCGTCCCGTTAATATGGGTATAATCGTTGCTACCTTCCTTGTAACTCCAGTTATCGTGGTTCGGATCATCCAATTCCTTATCTGAACCGTTGTAGACGCGATTTTCATATTCAGGTAATTCCAGGGCGGCTACATAGGTTGTATCCAAACAGCCCCCGTAGCCGTCTTCGTATGGATCACGGCAACCGTCGAGTCCCACATCTTCTTCATCATCTAACAGCCCATCCCCGCCTAAGATGCCTGCTTCGGAACGATCTTCAGTATTCAAGCGCCCGTCCTCATTCCAATCCTCGCTGATTCTCCCCAAATCCACGGTGATCTTCGTTTCTGGGGGAGCGTTTCTGCTGTTTAACCAAATTTCGAGATACTTGGTAGTCGTTTGATCGTAATCCCCACTATAAAGGGGGGTCATGATACCCGTCCAAATGGAGTCTGGTGGCACTTCGTGCTGAAGGGCGCGCGTCATGACGTGTAGTACAAGGATATCGGTGGTTTCATTTTGTGCTCGGATAGAGGTGGATTGATTGGGCCAGATGTTTTTCGTGCGCTCTTGAAGGAATGGGTTGTACCAATATAACCGGGAGCGGTTTTTTTGTGAAAGGGGTTGGCGAGTAAAGGGGTTGAGAGGTGGCGAGGCTGGTTTCCAGAAACGGCGTTGAATGGGAATGGAAGTGGAACGTTTGGCCCCTTCAAAGTCATCAATATAAGCGACCCCATTGGGATCGCCAGTGGCACGATTGTTTATGGGATTTGGATTGGGTAGTACCTGGGCAATTTCACCTTCGATGCTAAACGAAGACAACCGATCGGTTTCAATGATGGGTAAGCGGTCTAAGGCTTTCGTTAATCCTTCTAAATTCCATTCGTAACGGCCGTTCATATCCCAAATGAAATTGCGGATGGGCTCGTAACCAACTTCAATCTTCTCGTTGATCACCGACTGATTGTAATACAGAGCGGTGGCCCCTAAAAAAGACCTTTCACCTAAGTCCAACTGTGCCCGAGTTCCGAGAATAGTTTTCTTATCAAAAGAAACCAGTTCATATTTATCGTATAGGACTTTGATTTCTGATGTGGGGCTGGGTTCTTCGGTGAGATTAATGGTACCGGTAAAATAATCAATCTGATAATCGATCCCTCGTTTGAGGGGAACGCCATCTTTGTAAACTTGCTCACTCCCTTCAACGATACCAAAACCCCCGAGAACAATCGTGGAACTTTGGTTGGTGTAATCCACTTCGATGGTGAAGCGACTTTCGTTCATGATAGCATTGCGATCCAGTGAGAAGTACATCTTACCAGTGCCCATAAGAGGGACCAGGTCGGGATTGGTAGTACCTCCTGGTGTGGAATCAGTATTGGCGACAAAGGGGTAATAGGTGGGAAAGATCAACTCTCCCGTTATCAAGTTGAGGATACTTCCATTGGCGATATCGATCAATTCATCGGGTTGTCTTTGACTGCCTTCATCAAGACTGTCTAATCCGAACAGGGTAATAAAAGGAATGCCCTGTTTATTGCGATCACTCTGCGGGGTAGCACGGGTATCCATGATGCGTACGGCGAATCCTTCTTTATTGATGTTGGAGGCCCCTAGGTTGTATACATTTTTGAACATGAGGGGCCAAGTGGGGTGATCGGGATTAGCGTTTCGGGGCTTCAACATTTTCAGCACGACTGTGGAATCGGTAGCGGTGATGCCGTGCCCTACAGTGTAAACAGTATCGGACTTGTCGTCTCTATTTACCAGGACAAACGTGCAGCCTAAAACCTCAGTATGCATAGGACTCCGCAACCGGACGAAGCCCAGGTCGCTGTCCAGAATGTAATCCGGACCTTGTTCCAAGCGCTTGTAGTTCCCAGTCTGATCCTGGTTCTCGTCAGGGTGTTCCACGTCCACCCTGGCCACACCGGGATCTGTACTGGCATCAGTAGAGGCATCCAGTTTGTAAAGTTCGAAGTTTTGGACCACAACATTCCCCACGCGATGCGCCCCATTTACTAATGGATAAAAGGGAAAGGTCCTGATGAACTTGATGTCTGTGCCCGCCACTATGGAGGTATCCACTCCATCACGGAACCACTCGTGGATGAAAAAGTATTGGTTTTTCACATAGTTGTAGTCCTGTATTTTTTGCGTTTGGGACTGGGAGGTACCGTCGTATTTCTGCTGTTCGTTTTTCGTTTGCTCGATGGAGGCGATGGTGGTGATATCCAGGGGGCCTAATTTGGAGATAGCCTTTAATCCGAATAGCCCTTCTTTGTTAGGTCCCGAGAAATTCACAAAGTTTGTTCCCTGGAGATTCAGGCTAATATTCCCCGCTTCTACTTTTTGCAAGATGTCATCTTCGTTTCCGTCATACGTCAAACGGATATTATTCTCCCAGTCAAAGTCTCGCTCCGAATCCTGATCCATTAGAACGCTGATGCGATCCCCAATTTTCCCTTCGATGTTGAGATTTTGCTTCTGGTCGAATTCAATGTGCGTGTTCTGGGTCTGGTTAAGATTCGATTGAATTAGTTCCTGATCCTGGAATACCATTTTTCCCGAGATGTTTACGTTTCCCCGTACACGGAGGGAAACGCGACCTAATTCCCCAATGTCCACACCGACCACCTCGATGGATTTACCCCCGCGGCGGCTCGCCGCTGTTTCTTCTTCTTGTTGGGGTTCGTGGAAAGCTTTCAAGAAATTGATCTGACGGTTAATGGCCAGCATTTTTGTGTAGTACCAATCCATGGGAGCGGTGAAGGGGATTTTTAGAATTTCACCATCCACTATTTCCGTGAGGGTAATGAATTTCCAATCCCGGTCGATAGCCACTTCCAAAACGTGGTCGCCGTAGGTTACATCTAAAATTCCCAACGGCTGTTTAAGAGTATCCCTAAATGCAGGTAGGGGATAGAAAACTTGGGGGAAAGGTGCCGTGACGTACATGGAGGTAGGATAGTCATTTACCACCGATAATTGGGTGTACGACTCCTGCTGACCGTGCAGCCAAAGATTTTGGCCAACGGACAGGAAGAAGATGCACGTTGCTATCCATCCCTTTCTCAAAGGGAGTCTCCTGCTATTGTTTTGGTGTTATTGCTTTCCCGACGTCGGGATTAATACGGCAATAGCGGTGGGTCTATAGAGAATGCTCCTCGGTTAGTGGTTGCGGGGTTTGTTCCACAATCCTGGGTAATAGTTTATGGAATTTTTGTAAGGCCTGTCCACGGTGACTAATTCTATTCTTTTCCTCGGTAGAAAGTTCCGCAAATGTCTTCTGCAAAAAGGGAACAAAAAATACTGGATCGTAGCCAAATCCATTCGTGCCCTGCGGGGTGCGGGTAATGCGTCCTTCCAGGGATCCTTCCACGGTTAATTCGTGGGTACAATTCACAAAAGCTAAGACCGTGCGGAAACGGGCGGTGCGTTTTTCAGTGGGAATAGATTCGAGTTTAGTTAATAGTTTATTTACGTTATCTTCATAAGTGGCATTTAATCCTGCCCAGCGTGAGGACCAAACACCAGGTTTACCATCCAGGGCATCCACTTCCAACCCGGTATCGTCTGCCAGCGAGGGTAAGGAAGTAAGCTTATTGACCTGCCTGGCTTTCATCAGGGCGTTGTCCAGGATGGTAGCCCCGCTCTCTTCGAGCTCGCCGATCCCAGGGAATTGATCTAAGGTGAGTGTTTTGACGCCCCATCCTTCAAGCAGGGGGACTAATTCCCGAATCTTGTGACGATTATGGGTTGCGAGTACAATAGTCATTTTCTTTTCGCATAATTCGACGGGGAACATAGATGCTTCCGTAGCACCAATCAAGAGTTTTTCATAGAGCAATGATCTCCGTCACAACTGTGTTTTACAATTGCTTTGCGTAGTAAGGAATCCTAATTTTCACGGCCATTTTCGTGGCCGGATAGCTCAGTCGGTAGAGCAGAGGACTGAAAATCCTTGTGTCGGCGGTTCGATTCCGTCTCCGGCCACAAAGACTTTGTCGTCGACAAATAACTATTAGACTATAACCGAAATCCTGACTAAGACGTATAAAGTTCAGTCATTTTCGTCACAATATTCAAATATTCCTGGATGTTGTCTAAGCCCACTTGATCCCGATCAGCAGCTTCAAACTGACTAGCCAATGTATCCATTACCTGTGGAGGGAGGTGTGCTTCAGCCATGGGATACAAAATGTTATCCTCTTTGTATATGTGATCTACTAAAAGATTGGCATAACTGCGAGCATTGCTCACAAAGTCTGGTAGAAGACTCCCCTCACCAGACTGATGTTTAGTGAAAGCAGTGCGCATTTCACCCACATATGCCCGCCCCTGGCGGTGTTCCGCCAACATGACCGCAATGGGACCACTTTCCTCGGAAAAACCGGCTTGCACCATAGCTTTGAATAAGAGATCCTCTTCTTTCCCATGATGACACTTATCAGCGAATAAAGTAATAAACGTCATTAACTCGTCTAAATGTTCATCCGGGACTTGCTCTCCTGCGTCCAATTTGTCACAAAGGGCATGGATCACCTTTAGCATGCTTTTAATTTGTTTATGTTCTTCCTTTAAATGTTCAATTGGATTCATTTTCTACTCCAGTTTAGTTAATCTGATTTGTTTACCTGTCTTTGAAAATGTTGTGATCAATAATTAACACTAAACGATGCTAATACTCTCTATATTCCTTTTAGTTCGTTTGAATTGCAATATTCAATATTGGGGAAATCTGTACGATCAAGTCCAAAAAGTTCTGTAAAATGATTTTAAGAGGCCACAGTCGTTTTTG